>RKRO01000183.1 GCA_007571355.1 Candidatus Poribacteria bacterium
TATGATAGAAACCAGCACTGCTATTCCTACACAATGGCAGTGCCGCGTCGATGGTGCTTACGACACCCTCGGCGCACCTCAAAAATGATGAGAGGCTGCCATCTCAAAACATGTCCGACGACAATCAGTCTAACACGTTCTGGTATTATCGTCAAACAAAAAAGTTGCGCTACGAAGGAACGAATGCGTTCCCGGTGCAACACAAAAAACCCGCAGAGCAATACCTCGTCTGTTACGAAGGCAGCATGCGGGGGCGCAAGGTCTACGTAATAAAACCGACCTTGTGAAGTCCAATACTTAACGCTTGTGAAGGGAGAAGAGCAGCAGACAGACTGAGCTGAGCTGAGCTGAGCTGAGCTGAGCTGAGCTGAGCTGACTGGGGAAATCCGATACGGTATTCAGCAATCGTTTTCTGCTTTTCATCCTTAATTCCTTCTGTAGTGCATCAAACGTTAAGTCTAATTAATTATACACGCTGAAAGATATATTGTCAAGTTAAATTTTCAAAAAAATGCCTTTTTTTAGCGGTTTTTACCAAAAAAAATCATTTTTTAGTATTATCATTCACATTTACATTAAAAGTATACCACAAATTGGTATGAATGTCAAATTTATTTTAGGAATTATTGTAAAATCTAAAAATAAATGCACACTTTCAGGAAGACAACCCCCCTAACCCCCCTTATCAGGGGGGAATCAGAGGGACCTCGTTTCGATAGGAGGTGTTTCAATAATTATTGGCTTTACTATATTGGTTATCGGTAATGTTTTTGAAGTTTTTACGTAAAATTCGGTTCGGTTTCGGTTAAGGAATCGAAAATACCGAGCGTGCGGAAGGGCGGGGTTACAAACCCCGCCTGCAAAAATGAATAACAGTTCGCTTTAATTGCCACCGAGTTGCTCGTCTGGATTCGTATCTGGACGGCTGCCGAGCCAAAGTTTGATAGCAGGGCTGCTCGCTACAACCCGTTGACCGACAGACGCATTAACGACAACGGTATACGGACGCGTCTGCTGTGCCCCGATGAACGGATTCCGACGCAACTCATTATTACCAGCCGTAACAATGTTTGGGATAAGCCTTAGCGTCGCTTCTGGCTGATTGCCTCGGAGTAGGGTGTTTTGTCGTTGGAGCCGCACCCCGAAGGGCAGCCCGACAGCGGTCAGATTCAGGTTCTGCCGATTGCCACCTTGCCTATCCACTGTGACGATAATATCAATCGGGGCATCGGGAGTTACGACGATCTCCTCCAATTGTGTGAATAAAACAATGGGTGAGGTCTCCGTAACGCTGACAACAACGCTTTCGCGTTCGACCGTCTGATCGTTGTTCTGAATGCGATAGATTTCAACGGGGGTTGCTGCGCGACGGTATTCGTTACCGGCAGCAGTGGTGACGGAACCGACAACTTCAACGACACGATGCTCAAGTTCGGCATCGGGTGCAGCGGTCAGTGTAATATATCCTTGCGTTGTACCCGCACCGGAGAGAATCGCGCTCTCACTTGCTGTAATACCGGGGGGTAAATTCTCGACAGAGAGGCGTATTGGCTCTGTAAATCCGACACGACGTTGGAGTGCCACGTTCAACAAGACGGTGCCGCCGCGTCCGATATTTGGGTTATCCGGTGTTACGGAGATAGCAAAATCCGGTTTCGTTGGACGGGCATCCAAATGATAGACGTATCCCGCGCCGCCGTTTCCAGAAATGTCCTCAATTCTGACAGCATACTCACCCGGTTGATTGAAGCTGTAATCAATAATAGCGTTGCGCCTGCCCCCGATACCAGCATTATTTGCCAATACGCGTCCGTTTGCATCCAGCAAGGTGAGAGAAGGGCTCAACGGTGAGTTTAGGCTTTCTGCGGAGGCAGTGATTGAATAGCCCCCTATATCTGCGAAAAACCCCCACGGCCCATAGCCATTCGTAACCTTGACAAGAATCTTGTTTCTGCCTTTAGCGACAGGCAGTTGAATGACATCATCAGCACGGCGGAGGGGGCGGTGGACGTATTTACTGAAAACGAGTTTATCGTTCACCCATATCTTGATAGTATCATCGGAACCGAGAGATAAGAGATAGTTCTGATCTCGGTCGGATTCGAGGTAGGTCAAGGCATAACCTGTGACATCGTCTTCAGGGACATTTGAGAAAACATTCTCACCCCTGCGATTGGTTTTATACCATCCGATTTTTCGACCGCCTTTGCCGATGTATTCTTTTTCAAGATCAATCTCTGTTTCAGGAGGGTAGACAGTGTCAAAACCTTTTTCATCAACGTTATCAAACGGGAAGATGACCCACCACGGGCCGAGGCTTGTGCCCTCCGAAATCGTAAAGCGGTAGTAATCGACTTCGCTCGGTTCAGAGATACGTCCGCTAATCGCGCCAGGTGTCGTGATGTGTTGCGCATATTCGAGTTGGCGTGCGATGAGTCCACCTAAGCGTTCGGCTTCTTGGGCAACGAAAGCGATAATACGATCGCGTTGCGTGTTTGTAATGTCGGCGTTCTCTTTATTCGCCATACGTGTAATGGTGTTTGCCCATTCCTCAGTAGAGAGGGCGCGATTGCCCGGTGAACGGAGTTCATGGCAGGCACTACACTTGGTTTCAAAAAGGATTTCGGATTCTGAGGACTGTGCTGTGGCATTCTGCGGGGCATTCTCGTCTGGCGAAGTCTGAAGTTTAACATCTTCTTCTACAGTTTCGGGGTTCGCGTTGACCATGAAGGGAAAGATACCATACGGCGTACGCAGCTGTTTGAGACCGGGTTGATCATCTGCTGTCAACTTGACCTGCCACTCTGTTTCTGGCAGATTTTCACCACCGATAACGCAGGAAACAATATTCGTTTTCGGAGGCGATGGCGGGCCGTAGGATACGTGATCGGTTTTTTGGGTGGCGCGTGCATCATCCATATTTCCCTGAGGCAGCGTTCCACCAGCCGGGAAAAGATAGGTATTGTATGGAAGTACACCCCCCGTTAAGCGGTAAACGGCATCCGGATTGCCGCGATGTAGCAGATCTCGGATACGGAGGAGATAGGGACCGTCGGCAGGAAGTGTTACATCAATGAGCGGATCGAGACTATAGAAACCGTTACTGCGTGCGATTTCGACACCGTCCGCGCTGAACACAGAAATCGTTGGATTAAAAAATTGCTGGCTGACGTTGTTAAGACGATAGGCTTTGACGCTGAATACACAACGTTGTCCTTTCGTGCCTTCAAAGACATAATAATCTTCGTCGCCCCCAGGGTTAACAACCCCGTTGATGAGGGTTGGCAGTTGAATACTGGTTGCAGATCCTGGGGCATTATTGGATTCAGTTTCAATAACATTCGCGGTATGGCTGACTTCAAAGGGCCATGCGGTAGAGGTGCCGTGTTTACCGACAATCCGAACTTCTCGAAACCCGATGGGGGCATCAGGAGCAATAGATAATTCGGCGGTTAACCCGGCATTCGCCCGGGCTGCGGATACAAGATACTCTTCGATTTTCGTCTGCGCGTCGGCACTAATCTCTGCCCCTTTCTCCGTAATCATCCGCTGAACAGTCGCTTTCCACTGCGCGGGTGTCATTGATCTGTTGCTCGGAGATCGGAGCTCGTGGCACTGTCCACAATTTGCCTCAAAGATGGGTTTATGGGTATTATCAACTTCACCACCAGCAGGATGAAGTTGCGCAGTAATCCCGGACTCACCTTCGATAATGACTTCGCGCGCCTCATCCAAATCGGACCCTTGGATAGCGATCTCAACAGTTGTTCCGGGTTGTCCGCCTGCTGGAAATAGGGAATTGAGTCGCGGTGTCCCTTGCGCATACGTAGGTAACGTAAGAAAAATAAAGAGCAGTGCGAAAAATGTTTGGCGTATACATGCAAGACCATATCGTCTCGCGAAAACGGACATCGTATCGGTACGCATCGTAACATCCTCCAAAAATTTCTAATTTTCCTTGCGGTTCGGTAAGAGTGCTTTTGTCTAAACGCCGCTTTCCGTATATCTGGTTGCCCTGTGTTATGCTTGGGCTTCCAATTTCTGGTGAAAGCACTGAAAGCCAGACAACGTTTGACATGGATTCTTTAAGGGGTTTATTGTCCAAATTGGGTTGGTTGACCGTAAGGTAAATTTTAAAATTAGAACTCCTGTGTTAAGGCGCGCCTACGGAGATTCCAGAGCCGTACTTTTCCATCTCGCCCGCCTGCTGCAACGGACTCGCCATCTGGGCTGAATTTAACAGCGTAAACAGCATCCGTTGGTTCATCAAAAGTGCGGTAGCGGTTTCCTGATCGGATATTCCAGATAATTACTGAAGTGTCTGCGCTACCCGAGGCAATCATCGCCGCCTGATTGTTACCCCTTAGTGAGACGAGTGCTGTATCAACGCTGTAAACCGCTCCTTGATGCCCGTTGTATTCGCGAACGAGGGCACCGGTCATCTCCAATGAACGCTGATCGACAGGAATCTCCTCACCTCCTTCAGTCGGTGTAACGCGCCAGGTACGAACAGTATTGTCTGCAGAACCGGAAACTATTACATCCTCATCAACTGAATAGGCGAGACTATAAACAGCGTCATCATTCGCATCAAAGTTCACCAAAACGTTGAAAGTTTCTGGGTTCCATATTTTTATCGTTTTATCTTCACTACCCGTGATAAAGTATGTACCGCGCGGGTGATACAAGGTACAAAGGACTCTCCCAACGTGTTGGGTCAACCACTTCGCCTGTTTGTCTATAAGTTCCTCAGTATTTTCAAGGTGTTTCACATCTATGACCGCGCTGAATTCATCCATGCTGGCTGTGAGCAGCGTTTTGTTCCCTGGGCTCAGCGCCATAGATTCAATGGTATCCGCATGAATCTCGAAACTTTTTATCAGTTCTTCGGAGGCGACATCCCAAATTCGTATTTCGCCGCTTTGTGCGGGAATACCACCGCCTGCATAGAGCCTTAGCGGGGCTGCTGGGTCTGCGTGTGCAAACTTGAGGCATCGTACCTCACCCGCGTGGGGTTCATAGACGTGAAGAACACGTTGCGTCTCCAGATCCCAGAGTTCAACCCACTGATACTTCCCCACAGCAAGCATTTTTCCATCTGGGCTAAATTCGAGTGCCCAGATGGGCGACGGCGGTTGGTCGGCAAAACCGATAGGTATTGCGAAAACAGTGCAGAGCACCGTCACCAGGACCCCTATGTTATGAAGGATAATAAGAGAGATACGAAACATGGCATCTATTTTTTCGTTATGGATTATCCGTTAAAAGGTTACGGAAGGTACACAGAATCTAAATTTAACGTTGACCATCAATTCAGCTAAGCAGCACGAATTGATGGTCAAAACTGGGAACTGATAATTATCTAAGCGAGGACACCGCGAATCGGTCTACCTCCGCGTGAGAGGACGATTCGGACTCCATCCGGTGACTCAAGATTCTGATTGTAGTCGATGCCGAGTGATTGATAGAGTGTCGCTGACAAGTCCTCCGGACGGACGGGTGTTTCCGCAGGTTCCATACCGAGCGGATCTGAAGCACCTATAACTTGTCCACCTTGGACACCGCCGCCGGCTAACATAATTGAGAAGACCCGTGAATGGTGGTCACGTCCGGCGTTTCTGTTAATAACAGGCGTTCTGCCGAACTCACCCATAGCAATAACGAGGGTGCTCTCCAACAAGCCCCGATCATTCAGATCTGAGATTAACGTTGCCATTGTCTGATCGAAAGTGTTGAGTTTCCCTGGCAAAGATGAGAAGATACTGTTGTGGTTATCCCATCCGCCGTTGCTGACGGTAACGAAGTTAACGCCTGCTTCGACCAGCCTTCTGGCGAGGAGGCAGCTTTGTCCGAAAGTGTCGCGTCGGTATGCATCGCGCGTTTTATCGGGTTCGGTTTTAAGGTCAAATGCAGCGCGCGCGTCAGCAGAACTCATGAGATTATAGGCTGACGTATAGAAGTTGTCAACGGCTTCAGCGGCCGGGTTACCCGTTTCGTATTTCTTGAAGGCGGCATCAACGGCTTGCCGTAAAGACCGGCGCCGTTCCACGCGTTCAAAAGAGACACCGTTTGGGGGTTGTAAGTCTCGAACTTTGAAGTTCTTGCTTGCCGGATTTCCGCCAGGCGAGAAGGGTGCAAGTGAGGCACCCAAGAACCCGCCGCCACCATAAGCGACGGGGGCTGGTACAGAGATGTACGGCGGTAAAGCACTCCGCTGCTCTTTGAGTTTAGAAATAACAGCCCCGTAACCAGGCACAGCAAAACCGGGTAAGGGTTGATAACCTGTCATCATATAATGTGTTCCGCGCTCATGCGCTGCCTCAGGAGAGGTCATTGACCGGATGATGCAGAGTTTATCGGTCTGCTGTGCGAGTTTCGGGAGGTGTTCACTAATTTGGATACCGTTTACGTTTGTTGCCATCGGTTTGAAAAGCCCGCGAATTTCTTCAGGTGCGTCCGGTTTGAGATCCCACATGTCAAGATGGCTTGGGCCACCACCTAACCAAACAAGAATAACGGACGTTGCAGTGCCGGTAGAAGTTTTTGGCGTACTTACGCTTGCTTCTACGGCGGTAGCCGCTTGTGCTTTAAGTCGGAACAAGTCCGTAAGACTCAACCCGAACAAACCGAGTGCGCCGGCTTTAAGAAAGTCTCGACGGTAAAATCCTTCACAATCCGTGTGGGTACATCTGTCTTTAGCCATGGTTTTCTCCTTGTGCTACAGATTCGCGTGAGGTTTGTCGGTTGTCTGTTAAATTCAGCCGATCTTATCACGCTATAGAGACCACGCATCAATTTCGCGTGGGGCGTTTTCGCAGCTTCTTCATCCACCTCTGCGCTTTCGCGATATTGGTGTCAAACGGTTCTTTCATTTCAAAATATTCTGTATGTCCTGCGTAGATTTGATGCCAATCGACGATACAAGGCATCCGATTTTGTGTAAGGGTTCGCATGAGGAAGGATCGCACTTTTGCGCGCGTATCCTGTGGTGCATTCTCAATCGCATGGTCAATTTGTTCATCAGTGATAACACGCTCCATCTGCCCCTGCGCTTGCAGTACGTAGTAGAGCCCGCTTTCTGTATGAATATTATGATACGCTAAATCTTGGCTTTTAATCCACGGATCATCCCAATCAAGTTTCTCTTCATCGATAAAGGCCTCAAGCATCCATTTTTTTGCAGCCCAATCAACACGGGGGATGACATTTTCCCAGCCCGCCTCCAGATCGTCAAGTATAGATTCCCATGCAGCAAGGATCCATTGGGTTTCCTGATCCCGTTCAGTGATAAAAGACTGAACAAAGTTGAGGTATTCTCGTTGTAAATCGACGGCAGCAATTGTTTTTCCGGATTTAAGTTCAATGCGCCAGTTAAAAGTATTATCTCGGGAGATGTGTCTAATTGCGTATACTGGATCAGCGAGTTCAAAACCGGGAAGCGGTAGTTTTTGCCCGTGTATTTCATAGAATTCTTCAATCGCTGTGAGCAGTAGGGCAGTTGTGCCAACCTTTAGTGCGGTGGCGTATTCCGACATATTAGAATCGCCGACGAGGAGATGGAGGCGACGGTATTTTGTGTAATCGCTGAGCGGTTCGTCGCGTGTGTTTATAATCGCACGGCTGAATTGGATCCACTCATAAATTTCGGTAACAATGTGATCCGCGCGTTGTGAGATTTGATAATCGCGTTGCTCATTTAGTTCCGACTGAAAATCGCCGAATTCAATCATCTCATCATAAACCCCGACTCTGCCGGCACCCGCGTAAATTTGACGGGTAACGAAAAACGGCATGAGCGTTGGGATGACGACCTTATAAAACGGCACAGCCCGGTTAATTTGGAAGTTTTCATGACATCCAAAGGTTGCGCCCGTAAAATGATCGATATTGTTCTTGAAGAATGTTGTCGGCCACCCAGTATCCCTGAGGATGTCGTTGATGATGCGCTCAATGGCTTTATCGTATGCAACAAGATCAAAGAGCGTTCCGCATTCTGGGGTCGCATATTCCAGGTGCCCCATATCAATGTAGAGTCTACCGCCATTGAACAGAAATCCACCGTTCCCGGGCGGTTCACCCCAATCGCGATAGTGAATATCACGAAGGCCGAGTTCTAAGACATCGAAGACGTAATCTCGAACGCGGGCTGCGACTCCCTCTGAGGTGCCGCGAATCCGTTCGGTATCTGTCAGACATCCAAATTCGGTTTCGATTCCAAAAATGCGTTTGTTCATTTTTTATCGTCGTCCGTACTCGGTTAAAAAGATTCCCTGTGGCAGTGGCAGGAAAGGTAACAGCCACGAGGCTTTAACCGAAATTCGATAACCATTCTTCTGAGAACTGAAAGCGCAGCGTACCGACAACCAGCCCTCTGACATCTATTCCGCCGATAACTATTGCAGGGCAGCTTCAACCTCTTGAGCGGTAAGGAGTCGGAATTTGCTTGAGCCTTGTTGTGTTGTTGCCAAAACCCCGGCTTCAATCTCACCGTCTTCGCGGGCAGCGTCAACAATCTCGTACATCTGAGTCGTATCTATTTGGGTCTCTTCTAAATCGGTTGCTTCTGATTCCCGTGTGCTTAATTCCTTGCCGACTGCCCAAGTTTCTAAACCCAAGCGTAGCGCAGCAGTCAAATCCCTGTCTACGTCAGCAGGGGCGTTTGCCAGATAGTTTTGCATACCGGTTTCAATCATTTCTGTTCCACCGATAACTGCAAAATTTGTATCGGTTTGTACGATACCATCAAAGTTAATTCCGGTAAATAGATTTTTTTCAGGTGTGCTGCCGAGTTCGGCAAGTAACATTTTGATGATGTAAGCTTCACCCACAATGGATTCAAATGCCTGCTTAAAAGTGTGTGCAAGGACATAGTTCGTTAGCCGATGGAGATTCACATCTTCCGTGGCATTTTGAAACCCTTGAACGCTTGCAGTATCAGTAACCAGCATTCGGAGACGTTCAATATCAGCCGGGTGTCCGATTGCGGAGAGTGCGATTCGGTCGTGTACCTCAAAGATTTTACGTTGTCCCTTGCCAATCGTCAAAAGTATCATGCCTTCGCTATAGGCAATACCTACGACGGGACTGCCGGGGCGGAGTTGGTCTTCAATATAATCTCGTCGGTCTTGAATCGCTTCTATCCATCGATACGGTTCATCTCGCATTCTTTTAAATTTTCCTTGCGGTTCGGTTCGGTACGTTTAGCCGATGACGTACGTTTTCGTAGAATTAAAGAAACACCCCAGCAAAAAACAGTGTGGCTTAGAAACTCGATAGCGGTGAGCGGCCAAACCGTCCTTTTCATAGCGATAGGATTCCAATTACGTTTGCTCCGGCTGTGCCTCAGCGTACCATGTTGTCAAATCATCGTCAGAAATGGTATCAACGCCGGAGCGTGTTACAATCTTGACGTTTGGAAAAATATTAACTTTAGCATTGTATCCACTCGTTGCGGCATCGTATTCACTTGCGATGTCCAGAAGTCGCAAGATCGTAATAGCTGCTTGTCGTTGGTCCATTCCGTGCAGCGGCGTATCCCCGAAACGTGAGAGATAGCGTAACACCCCACGGATCCAGATAGAACCGGATCCAGTTGTCGCAAAATCGACATTCTCAAAGTGCGCCCCGAGTGCGTCATAGAAAAAGACTTTTCCGCCGTTTGCGTCTGCTTTGGCATTCAAGTCATAGAGTGCAAAGATAGGGATAACACCTCCGATGCCTTGGAGTGCCATTGACAGATTCTCGCGAATGAGTCGCGAGAGCATCCGCAGTTTGCCTTCGAGGCTCAACTCTTGGAGTTGGCTGCGTCGAAAGTACTGGAAGGAGTGTTCCAACATTCTGGCAATCTCATAAGCGATTGCGGGTGAACCTGATATCGCAAGGACAGCGTGCCGATCAATCTGCAAGACTTTCTCTGCGCGATCATAAATGACAGCGGTGCCAGCAGTGGCACGTCGGTCGCCTGCAATCATGACCCCGTCTCGGTAAAGCACAGCCACAACCGTGGTACTATGTGCTATCTCGATATCTGTCGCATGTTGTGCGTTTTCCGATGGCAATTCCACTCTCAATGGATAATTTGCCTGTTTCAAGAGATTGAGGAAATCGCCTTTGTGGTCCACTACGGTCTGTAGGGCGATATCTTGATATCTCGGATCGCTTTGGTTGAGGAAATGCCCCTTTAGACTCATCACTCCCCCGTTCTTTGGCGATAGCGCCGGGACTGATCTTTGTCAACACGTCGCATCCGTTTAAGGAGTTCTTGCGTATCTGGACGACTGACTTTTTGGCGTTTCGGTCCGTCGTTATCACCGTCGCCATCGCCAGGTCCGATGGGTTTTGTATCTCTCTGCTTGCGTTCAAGCTGAGCAATCATATTGGCTGCCATTTTCATACTCCTTTTCGTAACTATTCGTTATCAGTTGCCAGTTCCCAGAACCTCCCGCGTGCATCGAAACCGTTGGTTTTACACTTACCAACGGATGCGTCTGACTGAGGACTAACAACTAAAATCTATAAACCCAATTTTTTAATCAATATTTCAACGGTTGGCGATTCATCAAGTGCCGCATTATATTGCTGTGCGATTTCCGCCTCAGCGAGTGCATTGAGGTTAACCTCCCGGGGACGTCCATTGACAGTAAAGGTAATGCTATCCCACTGTATTGCTTTTATAGATGCCCCGAACCGATCAACGGCGCGCCCTCTAAAATAAGCCCGTGTGCCAGCAGGCGGGTTATGAAGTGCTGCTTCAATTTGTTCGTCCGTGACAACTCGGCGCATTGGAAGTCCATAGTAGAGTCCTTCGTCCGTATTGATGTTATGATACTCCAAATCCAAGCTCTGGAGCCATGGATCGTCCCATGCGATTCCTTCCGCTTCAGCAAAGGTTTCAAGCAGCCATCTCTTCGCGACCCAATCAAGTCGGTCTACAAGAGCCATCGGATCCCTTTCAAGCGCGTTGAGTGTATCTTCCCACTCCGTAAGAATCCAGTCGGTTTCAAACGCCGTGACATCCGCGAGATATTTCTGTGCAAGTGCAAGGTATTCACGCTGATGGTCGATCGCAGACATCGATTTTCCGGCATCGGTCATCACCATCCAACGATACGTCTGGTCATGCGAAACGGTCTTGATGGTATCAATCGGATTCGCGATGGATAGACTTTCGGGAATCCTACGTTGTTCAATCAAAGCGATAACGAGTGCGGTTGTTCCGACTTTGAGTGCTGTCGCGTATTCAGACATATTTGCATCACCTGCGATGCCGTGGAGTCTACGGAATTTAGATGCATCAGCATGCGGTTCGTCGCGAGTATTGACAATAGGTCGGTTGTGCATGGTATCCACGCTCGCCTCAACGTGAAAGAAATCCGAACGCTGCGATAATTGATAATGTCCGGGTGTCGCGAGTCCCGCTTCAGTCTCAATGCCAAGTTTCCCCGCGCCTGCGAAGATTTGCCGTGTGATAAAGAACGGCATAATCCCTTGTTTTAATGTTTCAAAAGGCACCTCCCGTGCCATAAGGTAATTATCGTGGCACCCGTAGCTATGTCCGTGAAAATCGGTATTATTCTTATAAAGCAGCACGCGTTTTCCAAGTTTCTGAGTGCGCGTCTCAGCGCACCTGTGGAGGATACGTTCCCCTGCTTTATCATGTGCGACAAGGTCAAATAGGTTGCTGCATTCAGGCGTAGAATACTCCGGGTGCGCGTGGTCGTTGTAAAGGCGTGCCCCATTGACGAGAATGTGATCGCTTTTGATTTCGGCAAAAGAGCGTTTCTCTTTCTTGTTTCGCTCTCGGTCGCGTTTCTCCTCTTCCTTTTCGTCAGGATGGTTGGAGAGTGTGCCTGCTCGAAAACCGCGTTCATCTCGAAACGGGTCTTCACCGCGATAGTCCCATACAGGTCGAAAATCCTCCTGCCGGTAACTTTTTATTAACTCGATCGATTGTTTAACAGCATCGATGTGTGCTGCATTTTCGAGTGTTATCCCGTACTCAGTTTCGATTCCAAAAAGCATTTTTAGTTAGGGGCTCCTGGGCCTCACTCCACTGCGTTTCGTGATGATGTTTGGTAGATTTCAACTCGCCTGAAGAAACATACGTTTCTTACGTGCTTACATCGGACAATTTTGGGTTCCACGTCACAGATACGGCATAACCTTTCAGAACACATAGCACACCGCTGGCGTGCAAGAAGGAACAATGCCAGCTGCTATAGACATAGCACGCCGCTGGCGTGCAGTCTTTTTATTTTAGTGCCACGTATAGGCGCAGTTCGGGAAAATAGAGCACCTTTTGCAAACACAACGGTCACGCAACAAGAAATGTCCAAACGATAGTTAATTATAAAAAAACCTTAAATGACGCGCGAGCTCGACGCTTTACGCCGTTCCCGCTTTTCAGCTTTGATAGGTGTAACTTTGACGACATTCGCTGGGTCGTAATCGAGAAGTTTGAGCCAATCTTCCGTCGCTTCAGTCGGTGGAAAGATTTCGCTTTCACGGTACTCCGCGGCGAGTGCGGCTAACAAATCTGCACGCGAGATGCCGACCTCTTTTTCCGGATTCTGTATCGCGCGCTTGAGTGCTTTTTCCTTTGCGCGTTGGACAATCGACTCAATAATTGCACCACTACAGAGATGCCCGCGATAGAGTATATCACGTCTGCCGCTCCTGAGAGAGACTTCAAGGAATCGGTTGTCTTCGTCCTCGCGAAACATCTCATCGACGATCTGCGCGATAAGGTCTTGAACGGCTTTTTCAGCCGGTATAACATCCGGTGTTGCATTCGCGGCAGCCGCTTCGTCGCCAACTGAGAACACCTCAGCGGCAATAGGCAATTCAGGCGTGAGATAGATTCGGAAAATATCCTTTGCAGCGTCTGCATCCGGGCGCGTTACTTTAATCTTCCTATCAATACGTCCGGGTCGCAAAATAGCAGGATCAATCAGATCGGGACGATTTGTTGCCAGGATAATAACGACATCTTGTAGCGATTCGATGCCGTCCATTTCGGCACAGAACATGGGGACGAGCGTGTTAGAGATGCTGTGGGATCTGAGTGCGCGGCGTGTGCCTAAAACAGATTCCGCCTCATCAATAAAGACGAATGCTAATTTACCGTCTTCCTTCTTTTCGCGGGCGATCTGAAATATTTCTCGGACCTTCCGCTCAGACTCTCCGAGCCACATGTTTAAAATTTCAGGCCCCTTGATGTGAAGGAAACAACCTTCAACATCCTCTCCAGTTTCCTTTCGGAGCTGCTGTGTCAAGTTATATGCAGTGGCTTTCCCGATGAGTGTCTTTCCACAGCCCGGAGGGCCGTGAAGGAGAAATCCTTTCGGTGCACTGTATTGGAACCGAGAAAAAAGTTCAGGATGCAGAATTGGGAGTTCAATTGTATCCTTAATTCTCTGGATCGTCTCGTTAAGTCCGCCCACCTTAGACCAAGGGATATGGGGTACTGTTTCCAAAGCGTATGCATCCGTCTCTTTCGCAGCGATGTGCTCAAGAGCGACTCGGAAGTTGGAATCAGCGCGCACCTCATCGCCGGGCTTGAGTTTGGTATCCGTTAGATCCGCAGATCGTTCAAGGATAACAGACTGGGCGTTAGGCTCTTGTCCGATACGGAGTCGTCCATCCGGCATAATATCGGCGACTTTTGCGATGGGGCCTGCGTCGTTGTACCCGAGTTCACCCACGACAACAAATGCATCGTTGAGGAGGACGCTGTACCCTTTTTTCAAGGTTTTTGGGTCCATCTGTGTATCAAGGTTTGCATAGTATTCCGACCCGCCGACAATGACGCGAGCGATGTCTTCTTTCGGCAATTCGAGCAGGGTGCCGATACGGTTTGCGGGGGAAGTGAGTTTTTCGATCTGCGCCTCCATTTCAGCATGGATACGAAGTGCTTCCTGCTGAATCGCTTGGATCCTTTCGCGAAACTCACCTTCATCGCTGAGAATAGAACGACGGAGTTCCATGAGCCATCTGCGACGACGGTCCTCTGGAGGTGTCTCAGTGATAAGATGGTGAACCAGCTGCAACGAATAACCGGAACTCATCTCGCCTTCTTCAATGTCGAGCTCGTCTTCAGTGTCTTCGTCGTGTTCCTCATATCTGAGGTCATAAGTATCAGGCTGTGTACCGACGGATTTAGGATTCTTCTTATCGTACATGTGAAGGTCTCCTCGGGCAGAAGCAGATGACTTTACGATAGCGTTTACCACACTTCCCACAATTATGCTAATAATTATTCCCCAGCGACACTGTATTTTGGCTCTGTTCGCTGGTAAATTATGCCCTAACTGCGGTTTTTCGCGGTAATTTGTAATAGTTTAGCACAATTTGCAACATAAATGCAAGAAAAAAACAACTTTGAGCGGCATTTGAGGCTAAAGGGGTGTAATTTGGGATGAATCGTGCGAACGATTAACTTGACTTGCATTGCCCTCTATGTTAATATTTTCACAAACAACAGCAGGAGAGGTGATCCATAATGACGCTAATATCTATGTTTGAAGACGCGGTTCAACACTACGGTAACAAATCTGCACTGGCACATAAACCGAAAGGTGGCACTTATGAAGATATTTCTTATACCGAATTCGGCACCTCGGTGGATGCCTTCAGTCAAGGGCTTAACGGGCTTGGCGTGTTCAAGGGGGATCGTGTGGCAATCCTATCTGAAAATCGTCCAGAATGGGCGATCTCGGATTTTGGTATCCTCAAAGTCGGTGCGATCAGCGTCCCGATGTTTTCAACGTTGACCGCGGCACAGGTCGGCTATATCCTGAAAGATTCCGGTGCAAAAATTATCTGTGTATCCACGGAAAAGCAGTTGGAAAAAATAAGCACGATTCGAGGTGAAGTACCGACGCTTGAACAGATAATTATCTTCGATACAATTGAAGATGAAATCCCGGAAGGTGCTATCCAATTCCAAGCAGTCTGTGAGTTAGCGGGTGAGGAAATCGAGCGTGCTGCGAGCGAAGATGACCTCGCAACAATCATCTATACATCAGGCACAACGGGCAATCCGAAAGGGGTTATGCTGACGCATGCGAATTTTATTTCAAATGTACAGGCGTGCAAATCGCTGATTGATGTCAGTGAAACCGATGTCCTCTTATCATTCCTGCCGTTATCGCACGTGTTTGAACGGCTCGGTGGACATTATGTGCCCCTGTTCTCAGGTGCGAAGATCGCTTATGCAGAGAGCACATTCACCGTGGCGCAAAACATGAAGGAGGTCGCCCCAACGGTGATGCTCAGTGTGCCGAGGCTCTACGAAACCATGCACGAGAGAATCTTGCGTGCGGTACAAGAAGGCTCGCCCCTCAAACAGAAAATTTTCCACTGGGGTGTTTCCGTCGGTTCAGCGGTGAGCTCCGCAATTCAACAGGGCAAAAAACCGCCTGCGGTTTTGCAATTACAGCAGAACATCGCCGACAAACTCGTCTTTGCAAAATTGAAGGAAGCAACAGGCGGAAGGCTGCGCTTTTTCGTCTCAGGCGGTGCGGCGTTGCCGCAATTCATCGCCGAATTTTTCCACGCAGCAGGGATATTGATTTTGGAAGGGTATGGCTTAACAGAAACCTCGCCTGTCATTAGCATGAACCATCCAGAAAAATGGAAGTTCGGAACTGTCGGCACGGCTGTCCCGGGTGTGGAGGTGCAGATCGCTGAAGATGGGGAAATCCTCACCCGCGGTCCGCACGTTATGAAGGGGTATTTCAATAACGCAGCCGCGACAGCAGAAGTCATTGACGCAGATGGCTGGTTCTACACAGGCGACATTGGGATCATTGACGCAGATGGGTTCATTAAAATTACCGATCGGAAAAAGAACATCATCGTGCTTTCCAACGGTAAAAATGTCGCACCACAACCGATCGAGAGTGCGTTGGTGCAAAGTCCGTTCATCAGCCAGATTATGGTGATAGGCAGCGAACGCAAAAACCTTGCGGCGTTGATCGTCCCGAATTTTGACGCACTCAAGGCGTGGGCATCCGACAGTGACACTGGTGGGGACATTGACACGAGTGATCTTTCAGCGATGCTCCAGACGCGCGAGGTGCAACAGCACATTCAAAGCGAAATTCGCAACCAGCTGACCGATTTCGCGGATTTTGAACAGGTGCGACGGTTTACACTTCTCGAAAAGGAATTCTCACAAGAAGATGATGAGATGACCCCGACATTAAAGTTGAAGCGGAATGTTATTATTGAAAAGTATGGCGATGTGATTGAGGGAATGTATCCGGAGGACGCATAAGACATGGAAGACTGGAAGGATGGAAGATTAGAGTTCATCAATAGAAACTTCTATAACCTTTTTTTCATCTGCGATAAAGTAGCGGTACCCTGGGAAGATCTCAGCGAGTTTCTTATTCTCACCCCCTCTATCTTTCGCGTAGATATGCGGTTTTGCGAAAGGAGCGTTAAATGGATAGTGTACCCGATAAGCGCGTCCCCCTTTCACAAAGACAAGTGCTTGGTCGACATCATTTTTCTCTAAGTATTTTTGAATCGTCACATCTTTTCCGTAATTTTGATAAGATTTTGCTGTTTTAGGCATATTGAAAAGAGAGGCAAACAGGAAAAGACCCACAAGCATCAAACAGAGAATATTTCGCGCTTGTGTATCAGATAAGGTTTTCCAGCGATCAGTTATGAATTGCATACTCAATGCTAATCCGCGGCTTGTTAGTAGAATTAACGCCGGTAAACTTTCGTAGGCAAAGCGCGGTCCAAAATCTAACTTATTAAAAAAATAGAAGAAATGTCCAACAAGTAAAGCACCTATCCATCCCACCAATAACCATTCCCAGAATCTCTTTTGTCCATACGCAAGGAAAAGACAGAAAAAGAAAAGAGAGGGCATCGGCCACTCAAACAGATAATAGTTCAGTGCATTTAAGTTGCCAAGCACATACTTGAAGCCTTGTGCTATCGTATGGAACTGGTTGCCCCATGGGTCTTGGCGAAACCCTGGATAATGTCCTTTGCCGTGCAGCTCAATGTATCCGAAAAGCAGCGGGTGTCCTGTCGTCGCAGCGTTATAAGCAAGGAATGCCAAACATGCAACAAGGATAGGGATAAAACCGATAAGGATATGCCGAAGTGACAATTCTTTTCGCATGACGATTGCCGCGATTCCCATCGGCACACAGATCCAGACGGTTGTATAGGGACGGCACAGTAGAGCAATGCCTAAAGATATACCACACACCACCGCTGAAAGGATCGGACGTTTCTTTTTTATCATCCACACAAAACTGAGAAACGCTAGCGTCACGAAAAAGAGCGTTGCGGTATGTGATGCAAATTCTGAAGACATAAAGAGAAAAAAACTGCTTGCACACGCCAAAATAGCGGAGAGTTTTGCAGTGGTATCTCTGTATAATTCCTTAGCAAGTAGATAGATACACACGATTGTCAGAGCACCGAGGAGCGGGTTTACGAGCCAAGAAATTCTGAAAAGCACGCCTAAAGCAAGTATTGCGGGATACCCCGGCGGATATACCGTATACCATTTGTCTGAAAGAATAGTATGCGTGGCTTCAAAAAATTGGGTTTCGGGGGGAAGTGGTGCAGCAAACAGACCGTGTGCAAACAATCGGGCTTGAAACATGTATATACAGCTGTCTATAAATCCTGGTACGCCATTAAATATATGCCATGAGATGGAACCGCATATTAGGAGACAACCGATAAATACGCCAATTACAAATGGGCGCGAACGAAGATTGCGTATCCAATGGAAAAGACCGGAGGGAAATGTATGGAGCCAAGGGAATTGAGCATTAACTAAACCGCGAAAACACAGGGCTATGCCAAGCCCGCATAAAACGAGACGGTAGGAATAAAAAAATAAGTTTTCAAGGTTAAAACGGGCAGTATCAAAGTGAACGTACAGCGGCAAGGTACAGATAAACAGCAAGGTAGAAAAAATAGTACATTGAAACGCCCCTTGTCGCAAGGCACGAAGATCTCGGACAATCAGAAGAAGCGTGCCAAACAGAAGCACCCCTGCAATTAGATTTGCACTCCAGAGCGGGAAAGAGAATGATAAATACGGCGACTCCCGTAAAACCAGCAGCGCGTTGTTGTCAAGAATAACGAGATGTTTTGGTACTCGAGCCCCAAGCCATAGAAAAAAGAAAGCACTGAAAAGATAACCGCTTGTGCGACACCCTCGCAGGAAGTTTGACCTCATATAGTAACTTATTCCACATCTTTTGCACACCGGAACCCATACGTGGCAAGCCGGTGAAAAGGTTTATCGTAGTAGAGGTAATCCGACTCAAAGTGCCTTCGCAGGGACATCCATCCACCACCGCGAAGGATTTTCTGCGGGCCCGGTTGGACACCCGTCGGATCGGCATCTAAGCGAAAGTCGCGGCCTTCATACGCATCGGCACACCATTGCCATACATTACCGACGAGATCAAAGACTCCTGTAGAGCTGACGTTTTTCTCTCGACTTCCGACGGCGTAAGGCGCAAGACGTGCTCGATAATCAACCGCCTCAAAATCAAACTCGTTTCCCCATGGATAACGTTGTTTTGTATCCCCTTGGCAGGCGAGTGTCCACTCTGCTGCGGTCGGCAGGCGGGCACCTCGCCAATTCGCGTAAGCCTCCGCCTCATACCAACTCACGCCCGTTACCGGCAGTGCCTTCCGATTTAAATAGTCTTCATGGTACGTCGACGGTACCCAGAACTCATATTTCTCAAGGAATTTGCGGCCTTCCTTAGACCAATACTTCTTTTGCTTGTAACCCCCATCCTTAATAAACTGATTGTATTGTTGGTATGTCACAAGGTGTTTGTCAAGGTAGAAAGGATCAACTGTTACTGTTTCCCCAGTGTTGAAGGGGGCTACGGTACCGCCGGCTATCTTTATCATTTCAGTTTGCCTCATCTGCCGCTCCTTTTGTTGTGTCTGCTCATCGCGCTGCGGACCGGGGAGTTCACATGCGATGATAATGCAGGGCATCAGAAATAGTATCCACGGGGCGCGCCTCATGGCTTTACCGCCTTCACCGGAATAGCAATCTCCGGCACGTCCGGGTGATCCGTGGCTATCCGAATTGTTCCCTCAACCAGTCCGGATGATGGACTGTCCATCTTCGGCGTGATAGAAAGTCCCACCTCATGTGCCGTTTGCGGTTCCATTGCAAGGTCTGCAGCTACTGAAAAATTATCTGCGGATACCTTTTTCAAGGCAAAGGGTAAACTGCCATCTGTATTGATGTGAACCTTGCGCTGCACGCTTTTTCCTGAGCCATCCAGAACACCCAGGAACAGGTTCTGCGGTAAAACGACAATCCCGCCTAACACGCGTCCCTCAAAGTGAATAGACATTTCAAACGTATTGGAATCGATGCCGGGGAGTGCTTCTTGTGTTTGTGCGGAAAGTGTTAGCGACTCGCTATATAAACCCACATCGTTCAGTGTTAAAACTGCCTCAATCTCCAGACTCTCACCCGCAGGAATGCTCCTTTTCGGTAGCGTAACAATGATGTCCATATTACTTACCGTGCGTTTGGTTATTTCAACGGCGTTTTCTAAATTATTCGTAAGCGTTGCCTTTTTAGAAATATTCTTACCTTTCTCAAGTTGCCCTAACTCAATTTTCTTAGGATAGGCAATAGGTGTCACAATGACCCCTGAAACTTCCAAACGCACAATGGGCGTTGTAGGATCGTCAGTAAAGACAAACACGTTTTGGTGGAATCCCCCGACATCCCGTTCAACAGCAACGCGGATTTCACCTTTACCGCCCGGCAAAATTTTATCCGAAGAGGTGTTCGTTGCAACACATCCACAATCCGAATCTATTCTTTCTATGTGCAGCGGGGTGTTGCCTTCATTGGTAAAAGAAAAGGTAGTGACGATCTCCGAACCGAAAATAAAAGGTTCAGGAAATTGGTGTTCCTGTTTTGGAAAAACTATCTTAGGTGCACGATGCGAACCGCAGCCCTGCAACAGCGGAATACTACTACCCAATATCAAAAACATTAGAAATATAGAACCGTAATACAATTATGGAACTCCTTATTCTAGCAGTTTGTTTTTTGTGCTACAGGGTCAACAGTTTTGTATTTGCTTAGCGAACCTGCTTCTGTCTGCCATTGTCATCACTGAGGTCTACCTTATCCCAATCAAAGAAATTGGTAGGAAGGTCAAGATTAAAGTCCATCTCCTTTATTATTAGGACAGTACGATTATCCATAAAATTATCCCGCCAGTACTGAAAACTAAGTTTTTCATGTACTTTAGGAATAGTGATATTTAGTGCCTCAACCCACTCAAAATCGCTAAACAGGGTTACTTCACTTAAGCTATACCCTTCTGCGTCCGCGAAAGGTGAGTCATGCTTAGGGAACGTTTCCTTATGGAAAACTTCCTCTCGGAAAACTTCCGGTAGGTCGTCTTTAAGTCTCACATAAGTTTTTACCTTATAATCCAAATGACGAGTTTCATGAAAGCAGGTGATGACATAAACAAGCATACCGAAATCGTCTTCCGTGAAATGGACCTTGGCATCAGCCGAAATACCTACCCAAGTGAGGGGCGGTAAATTTGTTGCTATCTTAGTCTCAAATTTAAAAGCATCTTCCGGCTTTTCTAATTCAACATCTTCTAAAGAACCAGTGTGTCTGTCATTATGGAATTGAATCGGAAAAATTCCCTTAAGGTGTTTCGTACCATTTAAGAAACGATAGAATTGCCCGCCACCACCAAAGAAATGGGTAAAACGGAACGATGGATACTTTTCAAATCGCGAGATAACCTCCATACGATACGCATATTTAGGCTGAAATACAAGATTTACTTCTATGAAATTGCACCACTCATTTGAATCTCTAAATGCCCCATATCTTTTTTGATTTTCAATTTCTCGCAAAATTTCCTTTCGAAGTGCCTCCGGATTCTTACTCTTCAGCGGCTCCTCACGCAGCTGTACCTCCAAATCTGCAAGGATTTCACGGTGTTTCGCTCCCACTTCTTCTGGACGCTTAAAATACTGTTTATAACAGAGAAATTGAATCTCTCCATTTTGGATAAGGGTTTGGGAATAGTTCAAAAATTCGATAAGTGCGTTTGATTCCACTTGGGGTTCTCCTATAGGGGCACTCGATAACGACAACATTGCCAAAAATAAAAAGCAAATTGGAAACTTCATAAAACACCTTTAGTGGTGAAAGATATAGAAATGACCTTTGTATTCTTACTGAAACAAGAATTGAGCCTTTTTGAACATAGTCGTACAACTTCGCAATGAAAAGACTCAATTCCTGCTGCGTAGTGGGTATACCCCACATTGGAATCATTTCTGTATCGTTATCGATCTACTCATACAATTCAAACGAATCATCTCTACAAGTCTTAAATTTCTTGTCAGTTACTGACCAATCACTGCCCTCTGTACAAGAATTATTTTCCCAAATACAAGACACAGTTCCATGCTCGACTATTGCCTCACCTTCCCAACAAAGGTGGTAGGTAATATCTGGATATGTGCCTTCTTCAGGTGCATCCACGGTGCAACCGGCTGCTTCCTCTACCTCATACGTAGGACTTTTTGCATTATCGCAACTCTGCCTAACATAATTCGTGCCACAGCCACTACCTTTCTTCAGCTTTCGTTCTGACGTCGACGGTTCACCGCACTTTTTATCTGTGTGTGTTGTATCAGATAAAAGACTTGCAGGAACCACCAAAAATGCTATCAGCACAAGAATAGCCCAGATGGGTTTCAACATTTTTACAGACATTATCTTCTCCTTATTTTCAAAAATAAAATAATTAGAAACGATCTGACGCATCCTCCAATAGGAGCGTCCACGTTAATAGATTCCCAAGTCATAAAACTTGGGCGTTTTGGCTCGTGACGGTCTCCATGACCGTAGCGTGTAGAAAACACGTTTCGCCTTTTACATTCACCGAATCTCGCTTTAGGCGACTTTCGGTGTCAAGATTTTTATGTGAGTTAAGCCACAACGCTCAGCACCAACCATGTGCCGAGTCCGAAAAGCAGAAATGCTATTCCAACTTTTACGGTAACAAGGTGTTTCTGTAAAATACCGCCGAGCTGCAGGCTGGTTGTGCCCCAATAGACACATCCGAACACCACAAGCAACGGCACAATGAACATGACGTTATACAACAATAGATAGGCGATCGCGTGTGCACGCATGCCTTCAATACCTGCTACGAATGTCAGCGTCGGCAGGTAGACCTGACCGGTACACACCAACTCCAACGCCGAGATAACAAAGCCGATGACCAACGCACCCGCGATAACCCCAGAGGTGCGCGTGCGTTCGCGGATGACCTTGTGAATCCGCAGTTTCAAAGCACGAGGCAGCTGTAAAAGTATCTCTTTCGTTTTACCCTGTTTCGCCTTCACAGCATCGTAAAAACTCAGCCCTGCTAACACAAAGGTGGCAGCCGCGGCGATGAGATAGACACACTTTGCAACGCCCGAAAACTGATTGAGATAGCTCATGAACGACAATGTGCCGAGTCCAACTAAGAGATACGTCACAAACACAGCCAAAGCGAATGCGCCACCCGCAATGAGCATCTCTTTCCGGCCGCGTCCGACGAGGTTCATGTAGGAGATAAAGAAGACGATGGTGGCAAACGCGCAGGGGTTGATACCATCCAGTAAACCGGCACCGGCGACTGCAAGCGTGCCGAACCCGTGAAAGCGGTTGACAATCTCAGATTCAGCCGTATCAAGGGATGCCACTGCTTCTTTCAATCGGGATGTAACGCCTGTTTCACTGTACTTTTGAACGGCAATTTCAAGACGTTTTTCATCTAATTCGCCTATCAACGCGGTATCGCCGATGAAAACAGCAGGTGTCGTTAACCGTTTCGCTTCGGGCACTTTGTAAAGATTTCCCATCGCTTCCAAGTGGGTTTGCGCTGTTTTAGCATTGTGTTGGTCAACGGCGATGTTCGGATACCGTTCTTTTAACCTTTTGAGTATTTCCACGGCACGGGCACATTTTTGGCAACCGTGCTTGTGAAAATAGACAATATGAATGGTGTCGGTAGATACTTCTGGCGTGTCGGTCTGAAACGGAGGCTCTGTGATTGTCAACGTCCGGTATGCGTCTAAGAGCCGAGGGCGGCACCTTGTGCTGCATTTGTCACCATCGCTATTTTCTCAGCACAACGGGAGCCTTCACACTTCACAATTGTCGGCTGTTCATTTGCAACAATCAGAACGTCTATCCACGGCACTGTTTCTGCCAATACATCCGCTTCTGCGTGTGTCCCGTGAAACACAACAACGACGGCATCACTTCTGCTAGCAATCTCCGCTTCCAGCACCGCTAAGGCGGTTTGCGGCGACGTTAAATCGACAGTGGAAAGCTCTAGCGCGTGACTTTCAGATACCAAACTGACAATTGCCACATTTACAGAAGCGACCTTCCGAATCAGATACGGGGTATCTATCCGTGGGGTAGCATTCGTGCAGACAAATCCGACTGCTGAGTGGTTTGAATGAAGTGCAGCAAGTGTCTCAAACGGAAGCGAAAGTTCGTTAGGGCCCAGACACACTGCATCTATCTTCATTGCCTCGAAAGCGGAAAGCCCGATTTGGTAAATCCATTCGGCATTCGCGTCCGTTGGGTCGATAAGATTCCCTGTATGCAGGTTCAACACCTCTTCGGATTTGAAGTGGAGGGTATCAATAAGTGTCTGCCTGTGTGCCAACCCACCGATTTGTTCGGCACCGCAGCCATGCAAGCCTATTTGCCCGTGTTCCTCACCGGAATAGAGAATTGTAAGTGCTTCGGTGGGGGCAGCTGCAAATGTGAATAGTGTTAAAATGAGGAGGGACGCGTAGGTTAACAGATGGACAGTTTGGGCAACTTTCGGGGGCAAGTGTAAGGCATGAACCCCCGTCACCAGCCGATTGAAAACACTTAACGTCTGTGAAGTAGAAGGGGGGGGTAAATCCTTGAAAATACAACGCGAAGCAACCGCGCCCCAACAGACGCGCGACCACAAACACTGCTATCTGCCACAAAAGTAGACATACAATTCGACACGTTCACATTGCGTTGGCGGTTCATTATAATCACAATTCCTTGCTTTATGCACGATTGAAT
>RKRO01000330.1 GCA_007571355.1 Candidatus Poribacteria bacterium
TGATTCTGAGGAATTTCTCCATGACCAGCATGGAGATCCAATCGCAACCTTGATTGGAGGGTTTGAAGAAGAAGCTGGCGAATCACCCATATATTTGCCCCCATGGCTTTTAACTTGCCGCTCTATAACTCCTGACGTTGTGGAGCGTTATATCCGCCGTTTTGGGGGATATACCGAGGGACGTTCTACTGGATATCATGGGACACCTTACGAGGATTTTGAACTTTTCCTTAACAATCAGCATGGAAATCCAATCGCAATTGTGGGCATATCCGATGATGTAGTTTTACCTGACCGTTGCGTAACCCTTGATGTTGTGGATCGTTACATCCAACGCTTTGGCGGATATATCTGTGGTATCCATGATAATAAGATAGATGGTGTACTCGATGGCACTGATCGACATTTTCTTCATGACTTGTACGGAAATCCAATTGCAATTCTCATGAGCGATTCAGACAGAAAAGACGCAGAAAGTTGGCATTCGATCCCTTTTTGAAACGTGAGTTTGATAAACACTTAAAGCAGACAACCCCCCTGATAAGGGGGGATGAAGGGGGGTTGTCCTTCTAATATTCTGGGGCGTTACATGAAACTTAACTTCATCAGCGCAAAGTCAATAGGTTTGCAATTAGCCTCCCAATTACAGGGTATGTACGAAACCGCGATAACCTTTCTTTACCCTGCCGAGTGTCGGGTTTGCGAAGGATTTCTTGCGGTTACGTCTATGCCTTATATCTGTGCAGACTGCTGGCGGGACATTCAATTCCTTGAACCCCCTTGGTGCGATATCTGCGGCACCCCGGGTGTCAACGGGCTCTGTGATACCTGTGCCATCTCCCCACCTCGTTATGGACAGTTGCGTACCGTTGCAGTGTATCAGACAGCACTTCAGGAGGCAGTCCAACTCTTTAAATTTGGCGGAAAAAAGAGATTTGGGACGGGAAAGGGATTAAAGGGATTGGCGCGGCACCTCCTTCAACTGATAAATGCACATATCCCTGCAGACTGTGCTATCGCGACATACGATTTCATTCTGCCTATTCCGATTCACAAAAAACGGCTGCAGGAACGGGGTTTCAATCAAGCGACGCTCCTTGCTAAGGGCATTGCGAAAGTTGAAGGCGTACCGGTACTCACAGATGAGCTGGTTCGGAAACGATACACAGTCGCGCAAAGCAGCTTAGACAGCGCAGCCCGGCAACAGAATATTGTTGGTGCTTTTGAGGTACGCAACCCAGATATTATTTCTGGAAAACGGCTCTTACTCATTGACGATGTTTTCACGACGGGTGCCACGATCCGTGAAGCCGTCAGCGAATTGTGGACTGCCGATCCCGCTGAAATCGACGTTTTAACACTGGCGAGGACTTTGGCCACCTAAAAATCGTGAAACTTTTTGAGTTATATTGCGTATAATATCAATGTTCAGAATAGGGCAAAGTTGCCGGCGCGCTTTCGCATTGCAAGGTGACGGAGCGTTTGAAACGTGCTTTTAAAGAACGACTTATTATTGTGCTAATTATCTAAATTTGTGGTGGGAGGGTAAACCTTTGCACTTAAATAGCATAAAAATTCGAGGATTCAAGAGTTTTGCCGAAGAAGTCGAATTGATACTTGAACCCGGCATTACGACCATTGTCGGCCCCAACGGTTGCGGGAAAAGCAATGTTTCCGATGCAATTCGGTGGGTGCTTGGGGAACAGAGTGCCCGCGCCCTTCGATGCACCGCTATGCGTGACCTGCTTTTCAATGGTGGTGCCAATTTCGCGCCCGCGCAGAAAACAGAGGTGGCACTGTGTTTTTCAAATAATGGCCTTGCCAATCCGGATGCGTCCACACCAAACACCACCCACGTGGCCCTTCAGGCTCCCGAAGTTGAGGTATGTCGTCACCTCACCCGCGCTGGCGAAAGCCGCTACCTGATTAATCAGAGTCCGTGTCGGCTCCGCGATATCAGCGAACTCTTTATGGATACCGGTATCGGTGTTGATGCATACTCGGTGATGGAACAGAGCAAGATTGATCTGATTCTGAACGTGCGCCCTGAAGAACGCCGCTTTCTGTTCGATGAAGTTGCTGGTATTACGAAATATAAGCACCGCAAGAAAACGGCACTCCGAAAACTTGAACAGACCGAGCAGAACCTCGTCCGCATCAACGATGTCATTCAAGAACTCCAGCGCGAGACTGAGGCCCTCAAGGAACAGGCGGAGCAGGCGCGGCACTATAACGCGCAACAAGCACAGTTAAAACAGTATGAGCTGGACCTTGCACGTAGAGAATACGATAAACTTCACGCGGACTATAGCCAGGCACAAACCGACCTTGATGAAGTGCTCAGTAGGGCCGCGGAGGCTTCTGAAACGCTTAAAACCGCCGAGGAACGTATTGCGGCATCCACAAGCCGCCAGTCCGAATTGGACGCAGCCATACGCGCCGGACAGACAACGCTGCGCGAGATTGAAACACAAATTGAGCAGATTGAACGCCAGATCGTTCTGCACAAGGAACGGCAGCTCAACATCCAAAAGCAACGCGAGCGCGCCCTCCAGACCCTGGAATCTCTAAAATCACAACAGAGCGCACTTCTCACACAAAAACAGGAGCGGACACAAGAATACCAGAAACTTGAGGCTTCCTGCAAAATAGAGGAGAGCCGCTTGGCAGCGCGTCAGCAGCTGCTGACACAACTCGATGAACGCATCACTGCTGCCAAGAAGTCTGTACAGGAAGCACAGACCGCCCTACAAGAGACTGAAACTGAATTGGCAGTACACGAACGCGACCGCCTTGCACTTGAACACAAGTTGAATAGCAATGAGGGGAGTCTCAGTCGTATTCAAGAGAATACAGAAACATTGACCCAAGAACTCAAAACTGCCACTGATACCCATACTGCAATTCAACGCGATGAAACACAACTGAAGGCGGAATTGGTACAGATTGAGGCGGAAAGAAGTCAGGTAGAGACGGATCTACAGGAGAATCAGGATGCCCTCCGCAAAATTGAAGCCGAAATACAAGGTTTACAGAACACCTTAGGCAGGAACGTTTCACGGCTGAACTCGCTACAGGAATTACAATCTGCTTATGAAGGTTACTACGCCGGTGTTCGGGCGGTCATGCGGGCGAAAACCCACGATCCTGATCAGTTTCAAGGGGTCTGTGGTGTTGTTGCCGAGCTGCTCACAACGGATGCCGAGTATGAACTCGCGATAGAGGTCGCTCTCGGCAGTGCTATCCAGAACGTTATTACCGAAACCGCTGAGGATGCACAAAACGGAATCACATTTCTTAAGAAGCATCGTGCCGGTAGGGTGACATTTCTACCGCTTGATATGTTACGCGGACGCGGGTTTAACGATGACGCATTGTTGGAGCAGCCCGGTGTCATCGGTATTGCTGAAGAATTAATCGATTACGATCGCAAATATGAGACAGCCATGCGACATCTGTTGGGCAATACGCTCGTCATTGCGGATTTGGATGCCGCCATTGCACTCACCCGTCGATACCGTCCGACTGCGCGGCTCGTCACGTTAGATGGCGAGGTTATCAATACATCCGGTGCTATCACCGGCGGTCAGATGAATCAGAAGCAGGGCGGATTGCTCGCTCGGGCACGCGAACTTGAGACGCTTGAAGATGAGATCGGGAAATTAACGCAGAATTCTAATCGGAAGAATGAAAAACGTAAGGCGTACGCCGCGAAAATCGCGCATTTGCAAAGAACACGACAGAATCTCACCGCGCAATGGCAAGATAAACGGGTTGAAAAAGCGTCCCTGACGAAAGATATGGAGCAGGCGAACCTACAAGTTACACGGCTTGAACAACAACTCGTTACCGTTGCGGCAGAGAACCGTGAATTGCGAGATGCCGTCGCTACATCGCGTGAAGAACAGGAGGCGCTCACGACTGAAATCGAGGCGTTAACACAGAAAAGTACTCGCACCGAACGCTGGATTGAACGAATGTCCGAGCAGATTGAAGCCGAAAACCGAAAGCACACTGAAGTCTCTGGGAACTGCCAAGAGATGAAAGTCTTCTTAGCAGGCCAGCATCAGAAATTGCAAAGTCTCAAGTCCGAATTGAAGACGCTCGAAGAATCGCAACAACGGACTGCAAAGGATATCGCTGAACAACAGGCGGTTATCGACTCCGATGAACAGACCAAAATTGATCTCGGTGAACAAGTAGCGGCAGCGCAACGCGAATTCTTGCGCTTGGAAGGCGACCGCGCCGAAGCAGAAACATACGTCGATGAACTGTCTGAGGAGCGTGAGACGCTCCTTCAGGAGGTAACTGTCCTTCAAAAAGAGATGCGCGCCACCCGCAGAAATTTTGAGAAACAGAATCGCATGCGTCATCAACTTGAGGTTAAAACGACGCAGCTTGAGATGCGGATAAAATCAGTTTCAACCCGTATCCACGATAAATATCAGGTCTCCATTGATGCGCTGCCACCGTTAATGAACGCTGAGCAGGCGATGGGCGAAATTGATCTGTTGGATAATATTGAAAAGTTAAAAGCAGAACTTTCAAACATGGGTACTGTGAACCTTAAGGCGATTGAGGCTTACGCGGAGCATAAGAAACGCTACGACTTCCTTATTGCCCAGCGCGATGATATCCAGCAGTCGATGCAAGCCACCATTCAAGCGATACAGAAGATTAACCAGACCTCAAGAGGAGTATTTCTTGAGACGTTTGAGCAGGTCCAAACCAACTTCCAAGAGGTGTTTACGCAACTCTTCGGTGGCGGTGAAACAGAGTTGTTATTAACGGATACTTCCGATGTACTTGATTCGGGTATTGAGATCATTGCGCGTCCGCCGGGCAAACGTCCACAGAGCATCACGCAGCTTTCCGGCGGCGAACGTTCGCTGGTGGCGATTGGACTCTTGTTTGCTGTCTTCAAAATCAAGCCGAGTCCGTTCTGTGTGCTGGATGAAGTCGATGCCGCACTTGATGAGGCGAATGTGCTCCGTTTTGCAAATCTCATCCGTGCCTATGCCGAGAATACCCAGTTCATCATCATCACGCATAACCGCCGCACGATGGAAATCGCTGATGCCATGTACGGCGTGACAATGGAGCAGGCGGGTATCTCAAAGATTGTCTCAGCCAAGTTCGCCGAATAATTGCGTATGAATAGATTGAATCGTGAGCGACTCACAATTCTACCACTCTCTGAACGCCAGCACAAGATGACGGTGGCAGATGTCTACCTGTTAGATGCTGAACCTCTCCCTTATGACAATCCCAGTCTTCGGATTGTTGCGGATCGGATTGTTAAGGCATATCGCACAGGGAAGCAGGTCATCTGGATGATGGGCGCACACGTCATGCGGCGCGGCAACTCACGTTTTATCATCGATTTGATGGAACGCGGCATCATTACGCATCTCGCCACTAACGGTGCCTGCGTTATCCACGACTTTGAACTTGCACACATCGGCGCAACGCTTGAAGATGTCGAAGACTATATCTATGACGGTAAATTCGGGCATTGGGAAGAGACAGGACGTTACCTGAACGAAGCGATCGTTCGGGGTTACCGAGATAAAATCGGTTTTGGGGAAGCGATCGGTAGGTTAACCCAAGAAGGCGAACAAGGTATCTCTTTTCCGCATCGCGAGGTGAGCATGTTTGCCGCTGCGTATCGCTTAGGTGTACCGTTCACTGTTCACAAGGGGATCGGGTTTGACATCATTGATCAGCATCCTGCTGCTGATTATGCTGCGATGGGATGGACGACAGGCGAGGATTTTCTGCGTTTTGCGCAGAGCGTGTCCCAATTGGAAGGCGGTGTATTTCTCAATTTAGGCTCTGCTGTGATGGGACCGGAGGTCTATCTCAAAAGCCTCTCCATGGCACGCAATATCGCCTCACAACGCGGCGAGCAGATTCGACATTTCACCACTGCGAACTTCGACCTCATCGACTTCACTGATTTTCAAGATGAGGGATCGCCGACCGATGCACACTATTACCACCGCCCGAAAAAGACGATCCTCATCCGTACGGTAAAAGATGGCGGTGAGGGGTACCACATCTCCGGGGATTTTTCTGTTACTGTCCCACAGTTGTACCGTCTGATAACAATTTCTTTGTAAGGCATCTGCCTCTGTCTAACCGCTGTTCCGGTATAAATACCACATCTGTATTAATAAACGCTGCTCCGATGTCCAACTTCGTGAACAACAACTGTTCTTGTTTGCCTATTGAAAGTATAAATAACCCGGTAAGCACCAGCAACGCGTAAACGGAACTTTCCGCTATGCGGGCCTCGGAGAGCCTCGTGGCGATGTGTATCACAATTTTCGCATAGGTGCCTTAACTTGTCAAGAATTCGCTGTTCAATCGTAGCATCTAAACGGGCAAAATCTGCTTCCGCTTTTGGCATAATTTCCAAATTATACATTACCACTTCAGTCCCAGTTTTTTCGCTACTTCCGTTATTGGAATCGCTTTGACTTTACCAGACTCATGTTCTGCCACGCTGCGTTCCAGCCTTTCAGCTACCTCCGGACGCAATTCCAATCCCTCATCTGGGTCGTAATAGTAATCTTCAAGAAACTGTTCCAACTCCAAATAGCACAGAAAAAATTCAAGGAATGCCAATTTCAGCTGCGCTGTTTGTTCAACCGATGGTGGTGCCTTTCGTCGCTTGGCAACTTGTGCACGTGCTGCAAAAAGTTCCGAATTTGTGAGCGTCTCCATTAATGCACGGAATTCGTCATCCGATAAGGCTGATACCTGTATTTCCGGTTGCGGATCGGTGATCAACGGTCTGTCGGTCATCCGTCGGGCTATCCGTCCTTGAGGCGAAGTTTTTCGCACGGCTTCCACAGCTGCAACGCGCTTTTGCAAGGGCGCGAATATGTCGGATGCCCGCAATAGTGCAAGCAGTGATTCCTCAGGTTCCTCTAACGCAAATGCCAGTCCGCAATAGCCTTCATAAAACTCTTGTAACTCAGTTTCCAATGCTGTCCTGTCTGCATTCTCGGCAAGCAAAGCGACAAGTCGTTCGCGGGATTCA
>RKRO01000168.1 GCA_007571355.1 Candidatus Poribacteria bacterium
CGAAGTGCCGCGAATAAATTACCGACGACAATATCTGTTAAATTGACGCATTTACAGAGTGCTTCATGTCCCCATTTTCCGATGACTGCTCGCCACGGCGAATAATCGACGACACTCAATTTCAGGGGACCGCCTGTATACCCATATTCCGTGACCTGAAATCCCGTCTCTTGCAACGCCGCAGCAAGTTCTATCGGTAGAATTACCTTGTGTGTCGCGAGGAGTTTCGGGCTTGCAACCCGCGCGATCGGCGTGTACATTCCGCGCAAATTCGGCGTTATTGTCAGCATTGTTCCCCCCGGTTTGAGCAAGTTGTACATCTCGGCCAAAATCGCTTGAGGTGTGCTAAAGTGTTCAATCAAACCCATTGAATACACAAAGTCGAAAGGGGTACGATGCGTTTTGGCAAAGTCGAACAGGTCTTCACAGATAATCGTTCCTTTTGTACCTGCAAGCGCGAGATTCCGTTCTGCGAGTTGACATCCGAGTTCAGAGAAATCGACACCGTAACAATCACTATCGTAGTGGCGAGCAAGGTAGGGGAGCCAGAGAGAATCGGCGCATCCGAGTTCAATCAGTGTCGGTTGTTTGAAACCGATAAGTGCGCTGTGGAACAATTTCGCCAGTTGACGATTTGCCACATAAGCCCACCGTAAATGCCGAACCTTGTGCTGTTGCCCGTCCCAGAGTGTCGTCCAATAGGATTCGTCGGTCAACGGTTTGCCTTGCGAATGCATGCTAATCCTCCTCCCGGAGCACCGCGTCGTGTTCTAAAATGGGGCAGAGATCACAGAGTTGATCGGCACAGTAATTTTTGTAAAGACGGATGAATCCCTGCTCTATTTTGGCGGTCGGCTTCAAATGACGCATCTGCTGCGCTTCAGTGAAGATTTGTTCATCAACTTTACGTATAATTTTATTTCCCGTTGATTTTGAACCGACACTATAGAGCCGTAGGACTGCCTCCTGCAGTTGCTGACTGTCCGCTTCAACCGCCCAAACATAGGCAATGGGTAAGATTTTATTAATGATAATGTCTACAGCTCGATCCTTGCCAATCAATGCTATTTTGCGTGTGCTTTTCAACCCGAAGTTAGAATGCTGATCCCAATAGCCGGTAGGTTCGAGCATCAGACGTGTACGGAGTTCTGTCTGGATGATCTGTAGTGCCCTTTTTGTATCCACAGTCGCCGCTTTTTCACAGATCGGCAGAAAGTACATCATCAGGCTCCCTTGACAGTGGTGAATTAACTGACTCATCGCTGCGATCCGGCGAACAGGATGATTCAGCGGTCTACTGGTAAAACTCCAACGTGCTTCTGTCATACGTGGCGGCAGTTTGGCGTATGCCGAAGTACGCCACTGCTTTTCCAACGCAATAATGCCTGGATCGTCTGTCACTTCCAATGGTAACGGCTTCTCCCGCTGTGATGGCAAGAGACCGGCGACTCCAAAAAGCGTCGCTTGAATCTCAAGTTCGGATTTCCGGTCAAGGTCGGCGAAAGGGACATGCTGTGCCAACTCTCGCATGGCTTTGCTGTTGCGTTCGTACCCCAATGCCTCCATGATACCTTCATAGAGGAGTTGCTCGAAATTGAGGCGTGTCCTTAGCAGCCGCATCGACTCCGCCTTTTCCAGGAAACGTTCGCGTCCCAACGACTCAAAAACGCCTTTTAAAATTTCTATATTCAACTGTTTTCCGGTTATCCGACACAACCCATCAGTCGTTGCCGCGTCTTTTGTGTTGTCGTACAGGTCACCTGTATCCACTGCAACCCACTTCAGTAATTCTAAAGTTGGGACACGCTTCCCGTTCTGAAGTCGTGTCCGCAGATTGAAATCGTTGTTAAAGAAGACGGCGTGTAAAATCACGCGGTTGTATCTGGAATTGAGGTGGTGCTTGTGCGCGTACCACTCCGAAGACCGTACGTGAATTTCGACATCACCGATCTGAAGTTTGCCATCAATCTCAATTTCGGCGTGCATAAAATCGGGACCCTCGTTATGATTCCAGATGCCGGGCTTCAGCACGCGAATGGCACGCCTATCAATTGATGCCATATTGGTATCAAAAAAGTGTTGTTCATGCCACATCTGCTGAACGCGTGCTTCGTCAATTCTGCTTAAGTCTGGGTTATGTGTCTCATCAATTTCCCTGAACAGTTTAGAGAACTGCTCAACTGTGAATGTGTCGTTCATGTTATGCTATCACCTGTCTTGGGTTTACTTTGCTCCCAGAATTTCGTTCAACAGCGTCTGTGTCGAAACGGTTGGTTCAGGATGTGCACAAACAGCAGAGATCACAGCGATCCCATGCGCGCCTGCGCGAATCACGTCCGCTGCGGTCTGGACACCAATACCCCCAATTGCTATCACTGGACAAGCCGCGATGTCGCATATCCGGCGTAGGCGATCTAATCCCTTAGCTGTTTCAGCATCCGGTTTTGAAGTCGTGCCGTAGATGGGACCGAAACCGATATAGTCGGCACCTGCTGAAATTGCCTCGAGTATTTTCTCTTCAGTGCGGGCGGATGCCCCGATGATGGCGTTTGTAGCAAGAATCCGTCTGCCGATGGCGACAGGCATGTCGTCTTGCCCGAAATGCGCGCCTGCGGCACCGACAGCGAGCGCGATATCTGCTCTGTCGTTTACAATTAATGGGACTTTGTGCTGTTTACATATCGTCTGTATGCTCTGTGCCGTTGTTATCAATTCGCGCGTCGTTCCGTACTTTTGGCGGAATTGTATTGTGTCTGCCCCTCCTGCGATTGCAAGTTCGGCAAGTTCCGCGTGCGTGAATTGGGATTGCAGCGTCGTATCCGTAATGACGTGAAGAACACCGATATTTTTCATGTTGGCATGTTACTCAAGATGTGATAAATTAGTGTTGTTTAATTTAGTATATCACATATAGGAGATGCTTTGTGAATAATTTATTATTTCAATCTGGAGATAAGGTGCTTTTTATTGGGGATAGTATTACGGATTGCGGACGACGGGATGCACACGCTCCTTTGGGACACGGCTACGTCCGAAAAATAACGGAACTCATCACTGCAAAATACCCAGAACGCGACATCACTTATGTCAACAAAGGCGTTGGCGGGGATATCGTCGAGGGTTTAGAAGAGCGGTGGGATCCCGATGTAATTGCCGAAAAACCGAACTGGCTCTCGGTGAAAATTGGGATTAACAACGCGAGTCGCCAGTATGCAGGCAATGTGTCCACCGAAGCGTATCTACCGGTTTGGGAAGCGTGCTATAGACGGATTCTCACGCGTGCGAAAACAGAATTAGACGCGCCCCTCTTTCTTTTTGAAATTTTCTACATTGAAGAAGATGTTGAAGAACCGCGTCCGTTGGATGTAGACGCTTACAATGCAAGCATTCATAGGCTCGCGGAGGAGTTCGAGGCAAGACTGATACCAACGAATGCCGCCTTTGATAACGCAGTTGCTGCGCGTCCCGGCGCACTTTGGACAACCCAAGACGGCGTTCATCCGAATGCAGAGGGCCACACTTTGATGGCGTTGGAATTCCTCAAGCAAGCAGCGTGGTAAATTCAACGTGTGCGTGCGCTTTAATAAACGGTTTGGGCACTACGGTGAGACTCCTTCGACTTGGTGTTTCAAAGTTTGGATGAGTTCCTGTTCGTGATTTTTGTTGTATTCGGATGCAAGCCGTCGGGCATTGAGGCGGTTTCCCCAGTAGAATTGCCACCCCACTAAAGCGATGCCGGCGCAGTCAATATATCGGCGTTCGCGCATTGCGTCTACTGTGAGATAAATAAACGTTCCGTTCAATGCTGCCGCAAGGATGCCTTCTTTAACGCTTCCCACATAAAGCTGCCCGCTCCCCGGGACAACTGTGGAAAGCCATCCTGCCATTTGTGGGGATTTGTGTGGCAGCGGTGTTTCTTCAAGGAGCGTGTCTGCCAATCGACGTGCTTTTTCTCTCTGCGATGCATCAATCTGAAGTGCGTCCACTCGTCGTAATTCTGTGATCGCCTTGTTCCAATCGGTGGTGTGGATGTAGCACCAACCGCGTAGGTAGTGCGCTGCGTACACAACTTCCGGATCGTTCGTCGTGTGTAGAAGTTCAAAGAGGGTGGTCCGCGCCAGTGAATACGCGCCTGCCTCGAAATGGAGTTGCCCCAGCATCAATTGGCTCCGAAAACGCAAGGGTGAATTCGGATGCTCGGTTGAGAAATCGCGAAACAACGCTTCAGCGCGCGTCGTTTCACGCTGATAGTAATAACTCTGTGCGATCCGGTAATCCGCGATATCCCTAAATTCCGTATTGACATCATAAAACAGCATCCGCTTATACGCGAGCCGCGCCGCTTGATAATCACCCGATTCAAAAAGTTGCTCTGCATAACGATGGTTCTGCTCTGCTGTCTCAGCAGAGACACCTGCTGCAAAAACTGTGATGGAGATTAATAGGCACGCAATGGACATCTTAAAACCTTGATTTCCATAACACCAATTTCACTTCATCTCTTGGTGGCAGTATTGCACTGAATAACCCTGAATCTCGGATTTTCTGTTGAAGTCGATTGCGAAGGTGTCGTTCCTGTTGGGTGTTGAAGATTCGTGCGGTCTGAACACTCTGATAGATACTGTTTCCATAGAGAAACAGCCCAAGCACCCCAACGGGGATGGCAACTTCGTAACGCTCTTGGTCAACGTAATAGAAGCTTGCACTCCCTAATACCGCGACACTCACAAAGGCAGAGAGACCATTCATTGTCTGTCCGCTATAAATTTGCCCGCTCCCCGGTACCAATGCTGAAAACACCCCTGCAACCGTTGAAGAACGGTGCGGCAACGCCTCCATGTTTTTTATTTCTTGTGCCAATCTATTACTGACCTCGGCAAAAGGGCTCTGAGGATAGGCTAAAGAAACGTCATGCCACGCTTGCGTTGCTTCAGTCCAATCCCATTTATCTATGTGTAGCAAACCGATCGTAAAGTGCGCACGTGGTGCTAAAGTGCTTTCTTTATGTTCGACGAGAAATCTTTTCAGTGATTCAAGTCCTTGCGCGCTATCACCCGACAGAATCTGGCACTGCGCGATATTGTTTTTTGCACGCGCGACGAGCCCACTTTTCGGATAGGTATCGATCAGCAGCTCGTAAGCACGAATCGCGTTTGCCAGTTTACCGACGTTCTGATAAGCTGCAGCAACACGAAAGGCTATGAAATCACTTTGAGGTGTATCGGGATGTAGATAGAGGAGACGCTTATATTCGTGGGCAGCGTTGAGATAATCACCTTCTCGGAAGAGCGAGTCAGCGAAAGTGGACTCCACTGCTGCTATAGCCGGGATAATCGCCGTCAAAATAACGAAGTATGCAATGCAGCTGACAATCCAGTATCGCGCGAAGGTGAAGGAGAAAGTATTCATCGGGGATCGAGTTGCCTTTGTACGTGCGCTTTGCTGACTGCCCAAACATGATTACCGACATCCATGAGTTGGTGTCCAAAATAAGAGTCAGCGATCTCATTTTTGAAGCCATCGCTACTGTAGGCATTTAGAAGGATGAGAACGAAAGCGATAAGAAGTCCGCCAGAAGCGATTCCGAAACAAAGTCCTAATAGGTGATTTACCCAGCCCAAAAACCCTTTTTCGAGGATACGCTGGATACGCTCACAGAGTGAGTCAACAAGAATAGAGATAGCGAGTACAATAGTGACGATGCTCAACCATTTTGCCCAATTTGGGTTTGCTATGAATTTTTGAAGCAATGTCGCCAGGTGATGCCAGAATTGGCACGCCATGAAGAAGCCTACGCCGATTACGAATACCCCCCAAACGCTTCGCGTGAACCCCACGCGGCAGCAGCCTATGCCGGACAGTCCAACGAGAATGAGGATACCGATATCGAGTTTTGTCATTGCTGGGTGCCTACAGGAATCGCGCCTTATGAAATGTCTAAAAAAGGGATATCTTTCAGGGTTAACCCGAGGGTCTGTTTTATCGCGAGTGCTGTTGGAATCCCTGTACCTAATTGACGCAATAGGTCACGAATTTTGGAATAGCCGCATTGCTGAGTAATATATTCGAAGATTGCTGCTGATTGAATATATGCCAATTTTCGGTATTTCGCCGGGAGTTGGCTAAACGGTTTGCTGAGTGCGTCAAGTGAGAGTTGCTGCCTTGTCTGAATTGCTTGTTGTAATTTAAATCTTTCAAATTGGAACATAGGACGTGCAATGCTTTGTGCAAGTCCTTCATTGATCCACACGGGGCAACATCCGTCCGTTAGATGATAGACTAATAGATGCACCCATTCGTGTCGCAGCAGCGCGTATAGAATCCCAAGCACTGGCTCACGAGCCGCGCAATATGCCAGATGGATGCTACCGTCATAGCATCCACTCGACCATTGTGGCAGTGAACGTTGTGACGTTGTGATGTCGTTTGTATTCCTAATGGAGATAGGGACAATGGAGCGTGGATAGTGCCCTAAGATTTCCCCCAGTTCAGCATAGGTACGATGAATGAGTTGACAAATATTCCAAACTGTCTGAGGGCTCATTGCGACAGGGCAAGTTAAACTGAAAATTTTGGAGTTTACACGCTGTTGAGACGGGACTACAGTATCGACATTCAATCGTTTGTAGAATTCTTGTGGTGGTGGTTGACGTAGGTCGTCCGAGCAGACCAACCCATCATAGCACGTTTTCTCGTCAATAATGCGTGCTTTACGCCGCAAAGCCGTCGTTGAATCTTGACATAACCGGAGTGCAATATCAAGGCATGCCAATGCTGTGTCCCATTCTCCAACCATCTCGTATGCTTTGGCGAGGTCAGCATAGACGTAGTGATGCTGTGCTGCCCCTAATTTCAAACCGGCGAGGTAGTGTTGAATGGCCTCAACGTAGCATGCTTGCCCATAGCTGAGCGTTGCTTGTCGGAAGTGTGACAATGCTAATGAATTGGTATGCCTTAGATGCACTGCTTTCATAAGGAACAGGGGCGTTAAGTTTTCTGGCTTCGGTGCACACTTGTTCCTTCTCCCAGATAACTATGATCGTTCAATATCAATGATTTTAAGGCTAATTTTCCCACATCTCAGCGTAGTCCCTTCACGAACTGGAGCGGATATTGCGACCCGTTCGTTATTGACGTAAGTCGTGTTGGAACTGCCTATATCTGTGATGTACACGCCATTGTCTTTCTGCTCAAATTTTACGTGCAAACGGGAAAGTTCGGGAACGCTGTCGTAGCGATTTAACGTTTCCGGGGGTGTCGTTGACTGTTCGGTGTCCCAGCGTCGGAGTTCAGCTGCGTCTGGTCCAGACGCTCCCAACTGCATAATTTCGGTGGTTTCATTCCCTACACCTTGTGGGCTGTAACTGGGTTGCGGCTCCAAGCCGCCGGCGGGAACGCCAATTTCTGCTCCGTCGCTCCGGATCTCCGCCATAACCCGTTCTCGGGCTCGGTCTTGGGCACCGAGTGGCGGTTCGATGTTTTCTCTTTCCTCGAAGCGATAGTGTGAAAAGTCGATTAATTGTTTCAACGGCTGAAGTTCCGGAATGTTGTTGATTTCTTTCAAAAGACGTTTCTGCTTACGTGAAAGTCTTTCGTTTTTCAACCAACGCGTATAGGCTTCCAACATTTCTGCCTTTTTAAGGTCATCCGCCGAGATTCCGGCCTTCTGCCATTTCTTCCAGAAGCGCATTAGTTAATCCTCCAAATTAATAAATCCACTGGATGCCTTTGGCAACCAGAATTTTCCGCAATTCTTCTGTGCACCGGAAGATCCAGATTTTTACTGTCCCTTCTTTCCGGTTAAGAATGCGAGCAATCTCTGCAATACTATAACCTTCTAAGTGCCGCAACATCCACGCAATCCGATGATTGGGTTTCGTGACCTGTTCGAGGGCACTCTCCAATATCTGCTGTGCTTCTGCAGCTTCCATTTCTTGTTCGGGCCCGGCAGACGGGTCCTCATACTGACTCAACGGTTGTTCATCTTCGTCAGATGAACCGCTGAGCGGATATTCCCGGTTCCGGTTCCGTTTCCGTATTGCATCGATAATGGTGTTACGAGCCACCATATTTAACCATGCTTGAAAACTACCCTTTTCTGCATCCCATTTGTTTTTGTTCAGCTTCTGCCAGACTTTGACGAACACATCCGAGGTAACCTCTTCTGTGTCCTGGTAATTCCCAAGCATTCGATAGGCTTTGTTATAAACCCACTTGTAATGCTTGTCGAACAATTGCCCAAACGCGGCATCATTGCCTGCTTTCACTTGCGTCGCGAGGTAGGTGTCTTCGACAGCAGATAAATCATTCGGTGTTTGGCGCGCCATTATAATCTGCTCCTTCGCCTATAAGAATCCTTATTTAGCAAGCTATACATAACAACGTTGACAAAACAAATTGCGTTTCAAAAAAAGAATAAAAGAACGGCATGCCATAGAAACTAATGCGCTACCGAGGTTTCTTACACTCATTATACAAATTTTTACAAATATGTCAAGAAAAAACAGTTTTTATTGCAAAATTTACGTGCTACGTGAAATCTCAGGACGTATTTCAGGGAACGCTCGCGAGTACGATTCGTTCTTTTTCAGCATAGTCCTTGATTAGTTCGCAGCTGTCGTAGGCGGGTTCGGCACTGATAAGTGTCCGAACGGTATCAGCTTGTGTATCGCTGATTTCGAGGATCAGTTTTCCGCTTGCAGCCAGGTATTCGGGTGCCTCAGCAATTAATCGACGAATCACTGCAAGTCCATCATCCCCTGCAAAGAGTGCAATTTCTGGTTCATAGTCGCGGACATCTGGACTCAGGGTTTCCCATTCTGTCTTTTTGACGTAGGGCGGATTACAGACGATCCAATCGAATTGCGTTTCTCCGTTCGGTGCTGTTGCTTTTATGGGTTCAAATAGATCGCCGGACAAGAATTTGATTTGTGTTGCGCCTGTGTGTGTGTCCGCATTTTTCTGGGCAACCGCAAGGGCATCTTCAGAGAGGTCGGTTGCTGTAATATCCCATTCTGGCTGATGTACAGCAAGAATCGTAGCGATGACACCACTGCCTGTGCCCAGTTCTAACAAACGTTGGGGGCTGTCCGTTCGCGTTGTGAGAATTGTTTCAACAAGTTGTTCTGTTTCAGGTCTCGGAATGAGAACCCGTTCATCTACATAGAACGCTAATGACATGAACTCTTTTTCGTTTGTTAAGTAGCTGACAGGGGTGCGATCGATCCGCTTTTTGATGAGTTCACGGAACGGTGTGAGGTGTTCTTGGAAGACAGGCATCTCAAAGTCAAGATAGAGTTGCAAACGGCTTTTTCCGAGTAGATGTCCGAGGAGTACCTCTGCATCTAATCTCGGATTCGGGATAGCGTGCTGTTCAAAATACTGCGCTGTCCAATCGAGTAAATCCACCACACGCCATATTTTATTCGGCATAGTCTCGCCTTTCTCAGTCGATCTGCCTCTAATCCTCTTGCAATTTTTCTGCTTGGTCTGCCGTCGTTAGTTGTTCAATAAAAGTTTTTAGATCGCCATCCAAAACGGCATCAAGTTGATAGGAACTTAATTGGATACGGTGATCGGTTACACGAGATTGGGGGAAATTATAAGTTCGGATTTTCTCACTGCGGTCGCCACTGCCGACCATAGAGCGCCGTGTTTCCGCTCTTTCGCTGTTCAGTTCAGCCTGTTTCTGCTCTTGGAGGCGCGCGCGAAGGATTTTCATCGCCTTGGAGCGGTTTTTGTGCTGAGATTTTTCATCTTGACAGGTCACAACCAAACCGGTCGGTAGGTGTGTAATACGGATGGCGGAGTCGGTTGTGTTAACACTTTGCCCGCCGGGCCCGGAGGATCGATAGGTATCAATGCGCAGTTCGGTTGCTTCATCGATGTCCAAATCGAGTTCTTCTGCCTCTGGGAGCACGGCTACTGTTGCAGCCGAGGTGTGGATGCGCCCGCTCGTCTCCGTTGTCGGGATTCGCTGGACACGATGTATGCCGCCTTCGTATTTCAGGTGGCTATAGGCACCCTTCCCTTCAATTGAGAAAACGACCTCTTTAAAACCTTTTAATCCAGTGGCGTTTGCGCTGAGAAGTTCAACTTTCCAATGTTGCCGTTCGGCATAGCGGGTATACATCCGAAACAACTCAGCGGCGAAGAGACTGGCTTCTTCTCCACCGGTGCCCGCTCGAATTTCGATGATAACGTTCTTTGCGTCGTTGGGGTCTTTCGGTATAAGAAGGCGTTTAAGTTCTTCTATCAGATGCTCTTTTTTAACGGTGAGGCTATCTAATTCTTCCTGCGCCAATTCAATAATATCTATATCTGTTTCGGATGTTATTAGGAGTTGTACCTCTTCAAGAGAGGATTCTAAGTGCTGGTACTCCTGGTAACTGGACACGATTGGAGCCAGTTCCGCGTGCATTTTGGATAGCTCTATTAGCCGCTGCTGATTTGAAATTTGCGCAGGGTCGTGGAGTCCTTTTTCGACTTCAGCATATTTAACTTCGATATCCTTGAGTTTTTCAAACATTTTGGCACCGCTTGCAAGCGAATTCTTGCTGTTAGCCCTTAAAAGTGGCGGTTCGTCTGGTTATACTTCACCTGTGACGAGGTTCCCCGCGCCTATCACATAGTGATTGGGTCCGGCGTTGAGACACGGGCTTCCTCAGAATTTTGAGCCGTATGCCTTGAATACGTCTAATCACAGGTTTACTTACTTTCTTCAGTTAGCCCGTAACGTCGACGGAAACTTTCAACGCGTCCAGCGGTGTCGATAAACCGCGCCTGTTGTCCGGTGTAGAATGGGTGGCATTTTCCACAAATATCTACCCGCATTTCGGGTCGGATTGCCAGCGTTTTGTGCGTCTCGCCACAAACGCATGTGATAACACACTCTACCATTTCAGGATGAATTTCGGGTTTCATAATGTCCTCCCTTAAATTTGAGATTTCCGAATAGCTGGTCAGTTAACATTTTGTATAAGCGTTGTTGTACCATTCCAAAAAGATCAAGGTGACAGGTAGGGTCAGGCTGCACGCCTATCGCTTCAGGCGAGCGTTGGTTCTGGCCGGACTACTATTACCGTAACTGGCATTGTCTATCATGCGCTCGAGAAATTCCGCATTCGTAGCATTTTTCCCGAATTGCTCAATGAGCATTTCGAGCGATTCTGCGCTATCCATCTGGCTTGTGAATTTCCGCAGCACCCAGACTTTATTAAGTACATCTGGTGCTAACAAAAGTTCTTCACGACGCGTTTTTGATCTTTTGATGTTAATGGGTGGATAGATTTGGAGATCCAGTAGAGCACGCTCCATGTGGATTTCCATGTTGGCGGTTCCTTTGAATTCCTCATAGATGTATTCGTCTTGGCGGCTCTCCGTATCAATCAGTACGGATGCGATAACCGTTAAACTTCCACCTTCTTCAAATTTCCGAGCTGCACCGCAGAACTGACGTGGTTTCACGAACGCCATAGCATCTAAACCACCGCTCAACGTTTTTCCACTGTGCGGGGCTATGACGTTATGGGCGCGTGCCAAGCGGGTCATACTGTCTAATAGCACAACGACATCTTTCCCGTATTCAGCCCACCGTTTCGCTTTTTCAATCGCCATGTCTGCGACTTGGATGTGGCGTTCTGGGTGTTCATCGAATGTGGAGCTGATGACTTCGCCTTTCACGGAGCGTGCGACATCCGTAACTTCCTCGGGACGTTCGTCGATGAGGAGAAAGATGAGAATGACTTCTGGATGGTTGGCTTCAATGCCAGCGGCAATATTCTTCAGCAGTGTCGTTTTTCCGCTATAAGGCGGTGCAACGATTAATCCACGTTGCCCTTTACCGATGGGTGCTATTAAATCCATCATCCGGGTCCCGAATTCTGGGGGCGTGTGCTCGAGTTTCAGTTGTTCATACGGATGGATTGGGGTGAGATTCTTGAAAAGGATTTTCTGTTTGACAGCTTCTGGTGGTTCACCGTTGACCTTCTCAATTTGTAACATTGCAAAGTAGCGTTCCGCCTTATTCTCTGTCTTTTTCGGTGGACGAATGACACCTTCGACGACGTGACCTGTTTGTAAATCGAATCGCCGGATTTGCGAAGAGGACACGTAAATATCCTCGTTACTTTGCAAGTAATTGGAACGCGATGAGCGGAGAAAACCGTAGTGTTGATCCCGATCATCTAAGATTTCCAGGACACCACCTCCGTAAAATTGGGTGTCTCCCTCAGATTTAGCCTCTATGATTTCGTTAATTAGTTCTTCTTTTCGAAGTCCTGTGTATTCGTTGACTCCGAGTGTCAGGGCGAAATCTTTGAGTTTCGAGAACTCCATTTCTTGGAGCTTGCCAATATCCAAGCTCTCCATAGTTTCTAATACTCCTCATTATGCCCGGTTCCAAGGTAATCGTTCCACCCTGGCGTTTATCTAATAACCTATTCGTGAAAAGTAGGATACCAAGAAAAGTTTAAAATGGAATCGGGGCTGATCTTATAGAATAATTTATTGAAATTTGTTTCTATCGCTTTCGGAACGTGGTTGAACACCACGTCCGCGGGGTTTCTTAATAGTGCTGAACATGAGCAGCACGGGGAACTAAGGCACGAAGACCGGGGTTCCCTACAGAGTCGCTTCGTTTGGTATAACACTCCAACCGCGAGCATAAAACTTCTGAAGATGCGTTTGCAAGCGGTGTGCTAGGCTGTTAAGATGCACATTGAAGTAAAATGCAGGGTGTACAGCGGTATCAGTGGAGTCGGTGCAATGTTGCCTGCAGGGATGTTTCTTCTATGGTCGTGTCACAACGCATACCAGAATATGGTTCACTCTAAGCGGGACAACTTCCTTGTTTACCATATTGGTGGAACATACTGGAGCATATATCGCATACATCGCTTTACAGCCAGGGATCCGTTTCCTTCAAAGCATGCGTCTTTCACAGGAGTTCGCACGATTTCATCAGCAAAATCTACCAATTTAGCCTTAAAACGTGCTTGTGTTAGGAAGTTACGAACTTTACAACATTAATTATACACAATTGACTGTAAAAGTCAAGTTTTTTTCAGAAAAAACGACTCTTTTAGAAAAACGGATGTAGCCATCCGTTTTTTTTTGAATATTCGGAGACCGAAAGATAGGGTGTGCGTGCGGCTGAATAACCGCACTTTCTCAACCTATTCTTCTGTCTCTTCGGCATCACCTTTCAATTTTTTCAGGCTGCGCGTGACATTCTGGTTGTACTGGTTTTTTGCAAGGAAACCTTCCCACAATGTTATTGCGTCATCATTAAAACCTTGTGAAATGTAATAGTTGCCAAGGGCTATCACTGCCGTATCGGAGTGTGGTGCCTTCTCAATTGCAATTTTGAATTCGGCAATAGCCGTTTCGGCATCGTCGTTGAGGAGTGCTAATTCACCTTTACCGTAATGGATTAAAGCGTGATCTGGGTATTCCGCTGCCAATTCATCTATCATCTGCAGTGCCTCTTCCGATTTCCCGCGCTGATGGGTGGCCCGTGCAGCAGGAATTGTTGCAAGGATTGACTGGTTGCGAAGTTCTCGTTTTTCAGTATCATTTTCTGATTTAGCCAGTAGCCGTTTTGCTATCCGAGCGGCGGCTTTATATCGTGCGTTAGCCTGAACGTAGTTGCCATACTTATAAGTAAGATCGCCGAGGGTTTTTGCTCCGATGTAAGAATCGCCTTTCTGATCAACGATATCTTGAAAAATCGCGGCGGTTTTGCGGTCCTTCAACCGATAGTGAAGGACTTCGGCAAGGCTTTGCAGCGCGTCTGTATTCTGTGTATTCGCAGCGACGGAACGTTCGAGTGCCTCGCGTTCTTTTTTTGGCTCCCCCAATTTTTTATGTGCAAGTGAGATTAACCAGTAGACCTCGGAATCTTTATCGCGTCTCAACCCAATAACGGAGTTGTAGGTCTCTATTGCATTCTCGTAGTTTTCAGAAGTATAGTGATTGCGCCCTGTATTAATGACAGCATCAATGACCTCGCCATCTCGGCTTGCCGCCTTTCTAAGTACCTCTTTTGCTCGCTGATGCATCCCGACTTTCCGGTAGCAAATTGAGAGTTTGAGGTAGGTATAGGGGTCGATTTTCACTTTTTCGGCTTCTGAACGTGCAATTGCGTCGTAGTATAGTGCGCCTGCGTCTCGGTAGTTTTCATCGCCGTAGAAGAAATTGGCGATCATGAGTTCAGCATCGTGGTAACTCCCTTGATCGTCGCCTGCGATGCCGCCCTGTCCACCGAAGTTTTGCATAACATCTGCTGCGCTGATCCCGAATCCAGAATCTGGAACTCCCAAACTGTTGGCACTTCCCATGGCGGGACTTCTCTCGACACCCCCGCGCGGTCGGTCCCGTTCACGTCGGGCTTCAAACTGCGCCAGGGCTCTGCCTTGCGGTGTTGCCAACGGGTCGTCTGGTTCTGGGATAGTCGCGTTGAGGTCTTTCAGTTCTTGTTTTGCGTTTTCAACGGCTGCTTCAGCCCCCTCAACCTTTCCATATCTTTTAACGAGCATCTGGTTGGTGCGTTTCGCTTCTTCCTCGTCCTTGAGGAACTCGCGCTGGATGCGCGCCTTGTTTTCAAGTGCCGGTGCGGCGCGCTTGTTTCGCGGGTTACGGTTGGCGAAACTATCGAACGCTTCCACTGCTGACTCGAAGTCTTCTGCTTCTTCATAACTTTTCGCCAGCATGAGGTGTGCATTGTGGCTTAATTCCAAGTGCGAAAAGTTGTTAACGATTGTGTCAAATTGCGTTTGCGCCGACTTGAAATCCTTTTCCCTAAAATAGTGCAGCCCGAGTTCATAGTGAGCTTCGGCAGCGTCATCACTTTTCGGAGCGGCATCGATAACACCTTCATAAGCCTTGATACCTTCGGCGGGTTGGTTCATCTGTTCGATAGATAACTTACCGATGGCGAGTTGTGCTTGCCGCGCGTCCGGTGTCCCGGGTTGCGTCTCCACAATGCTTTGGTATGCTTCAATCGCGCCGTAGTAGTCTTTGTCGTCGGCAAGTTTGTCTGCTTTACTCAGGGCACTTCCGGGTAAGCATCCAATCTGCGACGCTGTTATCAATAGAATGGCAATGAGTGCGCAATACTTCATACGCTTAAAGGCAAGTTCTTGCCAACGATCATAAGTTCTATCTGCGGGTTGTCCAAAAAATTTCACGGTTTTTCTCCTTTATGGGAATGGTCACCCATTTAAATACAATTTTTCGTCTCTGGAACATTTTTAGAATGGCTTATGTTCAACATCAGGGTCTAAATCTTTTGCCTTCTGAAAATCGGTTTTTGCTGCCTCGTGCTGTCCGAATGCCTGTTTTGCTAATCCGCGGTCATAGTAGTAGCGTGCCTCGTCGGGTTTCATCAGGATAATCTCATTGAAGTCCGCAATCGCCTCAGCAGACGCGCCAAGCGCGGCCTTTGCAACAGCACGGGTATGATATTCAGCGGAACTTGGCTTATGCTGACTGAGATGGATTGTTTTATCGCTGTCTGCAACCGCTGCTTCAAAAAGTTTTTTGGCTTCCACTGTATTCCCCCGCTCATGCTCAAATTGTCCGAGGAGATATTTTATCCAGCCTCTGCTGTTATAGACTGCGGCATATTCGGGGTCGAGTTTGATGGCTTCCGTATAATCCTCTATAGCCCCTTGATAATCTACTTGTGCTTCTACGATATTGCCTTGATCCGCTTTAGATTTTCCGAGGAGGTATTTTGCATAACCGCGATTGAAGTAAGCAGCCTCACTTTTAGGATTCAGTTGGATAACTTTATCGTAATCTTCTATTGCGTCTTCGTAGTCACCAAAAGAGAATTTCGCGTGTCCACGGTTCCTATAATAACCGGCGAACTTCGCGTTTAACCTGATGGCTTCCGTATAATCGTCAATCGCCGCTTGAAAGTATTTATCAGCACTGACTTTATCACCTTCACCAGTTTTAACTTTTCCAAGATCGGATTTTGCAATGCCGCGTCCGTTGTAAGCCTTATAGCATTTGGAGTCGAGTTGGATGGCTTTGTCATAGTCTTCAATCGCCCCGGCGTAGTTGTGAAGATAACGTTTTGCATCTGCCCGATGGGTGTAGGCATGTGAAGAAGCACCGGGTTCGGGATTTAAACTAATGATTCTATCATAGTCTTCAATCGCCCCGGCGTAGTCCTCTAACGAAAGTTTTATATTTGCGCGAAGAAAGTAAATTTCTGTCGAATCTGGTGCAAGTTTTAAGGCGATATCAAAATCAGCAAGTGCCGTTTCATTCTGTTCTAAGGCGGACCTCGCCATTGCTCTACAGATATAAGCCTGAACAAGATTGGGATCGAGTTTGAGGGCACGATCACAGTCAGCAATCGCTTCTTTGTAGCGTTTTAACGATATATTTGCCATTGCTCTGTTGTTATATACTATCGCGAAATTAGGGTTAAGTTCGAGGACAGCATTATAGTCGTCAATAGCCTCTTCTGCTGCCTCTAAGAAAGTTTTTGCCGTCGCCCGATTAATATATGCCAACACCAGGTCAGGGTTAAGTCTAAGGGCATTATCACAGTCAGTGATCGTTTCTTTGTAATGCCCTAACAATAGATTTACCGCTGCCCGGTTGAGATAGGCATCCGCCAAATTTGGATTGAGTTCGAGTGCAGTGTCAAAGCACGCAAGTGATTCTCGATGGTTTCCTTGTTGAAGTTCCGTCTGCGCTTGTCTGATTTCTGTATAGGCACGTATTTGTGGACGTTTTTGCCATTCTGTGAAGGGCTCCACTTCCACTACATTGGCAAGTAGGTTAACTAAAATCCTTGCCGGAATTGCGTAGCCCGTATATCCCGATCCGCCACCACCGAGAGCCGAAGTCGCCATTTCGCCACCAACAGCAATGCCTATGACCTTTTCCGAATTGTTTAGGATGGCACTTCCACTGTTTCCTGGATCGAATTCCTCTTTAATCTCAAGACGTTTGCCACTATTCTGAACCCCGGATATGGTAAATTGTGTGGCTTTGCCTTCCTTCGCATGCGGATGGCCGACAGCATAAACAGTTTCACCAACCTGCCCGGTATTGCTGTCAAGCGAAAGTGGGACCCCGTCGCCTGTGACCTTTAAAATGACGAGATCGTTTTCAGCGTCAAACGCCACAACCCCTTCAACTGGGAATTCAGTTTTCGTGCTGACGATTTCTGCGAAAACCGATGGGGCACCTGTAACACAATGGATATTGGTCGCAATTAAATTGGACGTGACAAAAAACCCACTTGCCCGTGGCCAGATAAGCGGTTCCCCGGTCTCTTCGTCCACTTTTTTCCAGACCAAACGGACAATACTGTCCGTTAAAGCTTTTTCTACAATCGGTCGCAGGTTTTCTGTGATATCCGTATTGTGTTCCGTGGCAGGTGTCTCGTCTGTCTCGGATGCGCCTCTGAGCGGTGTGATGACGGGTTCTGCGGGTGGCACCGTGCTATCTGGGTTTCCGTAGCAGAGCGCGAAGCCGCCTTTGCCGAACCATGAACCCAGCGTTAAGTGGTAGTCATCAATGTTGTCATGTGCTAAAAAACCTTCTCGCTTGGTATGGTCGTGTCGCGCAACGAAATAGTGCCGTCCATGCCATATCAACTTGCCGTTCATTGAAATGCGGTATTGCGGACTATTGGGCGCCTCAATAGGTATTTTGAGGTTTGCGATGAGATCAGATAATGAACCACCCGCTCGGTGGTAGGCGATCAAGTCGTTCCAATCGGCGAGCCGTACCCCTGCGCCTAATTTTTCCTTACAAGCTGCTTTGAGGTTCCCTTTCTCGTCCAAATCGTGGGCAATGACGTAGAAATTTTGATGACTCGCTACAATTTGTCGGTTTTCCATAGTTGAAACTGTTCCTTGTAACACCACTTCTAAAAGATGATGGTTCATTTTCCCACACGAATAGACCTTAAATGGACAGTTGGCATTTTAGTAGCACGATCTGGCAGCGCATTCATCAATCAGTGCCGAAACGTCTTGTCGGGTGTATCCTTCTTTTTGAATAAGTTCGTCGCAGTTGACCCTGTTTTTCTCGTCGGGACCCCTACCGGCTTCAAGGATTGAATTCGTTAGCCAACTGGTGCGTACGCCGTTAATACCGGAGGTGTAGTTCGTATCGTACTCGCCTTTCGCTAAACCGACGAGTTGATCGACTTTATTGCGCGGGTAACCTTCTGGCCGCGGGTAAGTGAGCGGTTCAGCCTCGCCACCCTTGGGGATGTACCGAATCCCGCCTTTGATTTCAATGGTGCCTTCATCGCCTTCAAGGATGACCCATTCTTCAAATCCGACACGCGTGTTACCAAGGATGGTAATTGTCCCTTCTGCGCCGTTATCGAGTGTTACATCGGAGTAGGAATTGATTTCAACGAATTTTGGAACGAGGTTTCCTTCGTCATCCTCAAACTTCATATCGGTTGTTCCGTAGACTGCAGCTGGCAAAGCATGGGTCATCCACAAGAATATATCTTGGAGATGGCTGCCGGAGTCATTCGGTTGACCGCCACCGGAGAAGCGTGGATCGCCGCGCCATCCCCCCGCGCCCCATCGTTGTGCCATATAAACCTCGAATTTCTGTAGGTTGCCGATGCGTCCTTCGGCGATTGCGCGTCTCCCCGCCATGTAGGTATTTTCATAATGGCGCTGATACCCGCCGACAAGATGTAACCCGCTGCCCATCGCAATTTTGGTAATGGAAATGGCATCACCGACAATGTTTGCCATTGGTTTCTCAACGATGACGTGACAGCCTGCGCGAAGCGCGTATTTGACATGAATATCGTGCAAGGAATGTGGCGAGAAAACGCCGACGATGTCAAGGTCTTCGTGATTGAGCATCTCGATGAATTCATGTTCGCCGAGGTAGCGATTGAGACTGTTCGCTTTATAACCATCAACGCGTTCTTGGAGTGCATTCTCTAAAGCGTCTAAACTGCCTTCATGTGTATCTGCTGCAGCGACGACTTCGGCATCCGGACGGGTTGCGAAACCGAGCGTGTTACCACGTCCTGCACCGCCGGGTCCAATCACGCCGACTCTTAAAATATCGTTCTTGCTGGTTGCCATGATTCTAATATCTCCGGGGTAGGTCAAAAAAAAATTTTTTAAGTAGTGTTATATCGGGTTTGTGAAGTCTATCACAAATCTTGAGAAAAGTCAATTTATTTTTTTCATCCGAGCAATATCCTTAACGGCTAAAGACGCGAAAAAGTTTTTTGATCGGATCGTAAAACTGATCGACCACGCGCTCTTTGAGCGGAATGATGGCATTATCCGTAATTGTAATATGCTCTGGGCATACCTTTGTACAACACTTCGTAATATTACAATACCCAATCCCATCTGAATTTTTTAACTCTTCCAACCGGTTCTCTGTGTCAATCGGGTGCATTTCCAGAGAAGCGGCGTAGACGAGATAGCGCGGTCCGATGAACTCGTCGTGCAGTTTGTGGTCGCGTAGGACATGGCAGACATCTTGGCAGAGGAAGCACTCAATACACTTCCGAAATTCTTGGACGTGGTCAATGTCTTCTTGTTCCATCCGCCATGTACCGTCTTCGGTATCTGGTGGACGCGGTGCGAACGGTTTCATCCGCTCTTTCACTTTGAAGTTCCACGAGACATCTGCAACGAGGTCTTTGATGAGCGGGAATGCGCGCATCGGTTCGATGGTGACGGGTTCGTCGAGCGGGACCGTGTCAAGGCGTGTCATACACATCAATTTCGGTTGCCCGTTGATTTCGGCGGAGCAGGAACCGCATTTGCCTGCCTTACAATTCCAGCGAACAGCCATGTCATTTGCTTGTTCGGCTTGGATACGGTGCACCGCGTCTAAGACTACCATACCTTCGGAGACTTCGGTCTCATAATCGACAAATTGTGCGGCATCCGCGTTGCCACGCCAGATTCTAAAAGTTGCCATATTCTTAAATTTTCCTTGCGGTTCGGTGAGGTGGATTGAGGGTTGAAAGTCTTCTCCGGTAGATCGGTCCAGTTAGAAACCGAATCAACCTAAGGGTTGCGACTTGGCAGAGGTTCTTTGTGCTACCCCATTTCGTCTATGATTTCCTGAAGATCGGCTCGGAGTTCGTCAATGGGTTCTCGTCGGACTGTCATTGCGCCGTCACCTGTTTTCTTGATGATGGTGTTATATTTGCCTGCACCGGGTTCCTCTTTCTCAGGATGGTCATCCCGTGAGTGTGCACCGATACTTGCCCGTCGTTCTAATGCAGCGAGCGCGATCGCTTCGGAAACCGTGAGCAGACACTCGAGATCCAGTGCCGTATGCCATCCAGCATTGTATTCGCGATTGCCGATGGCATGAACGATCTCCGCTTTTTCACGGAGAGCCTGAACCTCTGCTAAGGCTTGTGTGAGGCTTTCTTCGCTTCGGGCAATGCCGACCAGGTCCTGCATCTTTTCTTGGAGTTGTGCCTGAATGTCATAAGGCCCCATACTGTTTCCATTGCCATCCGTTTGTGGATTCTCAAACGGTTTGAGTGTGTGTGCAGCGATTGTATCAATTTCGGTTTCATCAATTGGAACAGTTTCGTTTTCCATGGCAAATTGTGCGGCGTATTCGCCTGCACGCTTACCGAAAACGAGCAGATCAGATAGCGAATTGCCGCCGAGTCTGTTGGCACCGTGTAAACCGGCAGCGCACTCGCCTGCCGCGAAAAGTCCGGGAACGGCTGTCATCTGCGAATCTGCATCGACGCGGATCCCGCCCATAATGTAGTGTGTCGTCGGACCGACCTCCATCGGTTCTACCGTGATGTCAATGTTAGCAAGTTCTTTGAACTGGTGGTACATGCTCGGCAGTTTTCTACGGATATGCTCAGGGGCATTCGGGATCTTCTCTTTAATCCATGCTATATCCAAGAAAACACCACCGTGCGGGCTGCCTCTGCCTTCTTGGACTTCTCGGACGATACAACGTGCGACGTGATCCCGCGTCAAAAGTTCCGGTGGGCGGCGCGCTTCACGATCACCTTGTGTATACAGCCATCCCTCTTCGGGGTTATCTGCCGTTTGGTTCACATAAAGTTCAGGGATGTCGTCGAACATGAAGCGATTGCCTTCGCTGTTTGTCAGGATACCGCCTTCACCGCGTACACCTTCAGTAACCAAGATACCTCGCACACTCGGCGGCCAGACCATACCTGTCGGATGAAATTGGACGAACTCCATGTCAATGAGTTCCGCCCCAGCGTGGTATGCAAGCGCGTGTCCATCACCGGTATATTCCCAACTATTACTCGTAATTTTGTATGCCTTGCCGACACCGCCTGTTGCCAAGACAACGGCTTTCGCAGCGAAGATTTTGAAGCGTCCCTTTTCACGTTCGTAGCCGAAGGCACCCGATACCCTGTCTCCCGTTTTTAGGAGCGAAACGACGGTATTTTCCATGTGCACCTCGATGCCTTGGTGGATGCCGTGGTCCTGCAGGGCGCGGATCATTTCCAAACCTGTCCGGTCGCCTACGTGTGCAAGGCGAGGGTACTGGTGTCCTCCGAAGTTCCGTTGGAGGATGCCTCCTTCTTGCGTTCTGTCAAAAAGCGCGCCCCAGGCTTCCAGTTCACGGACGCGGTCGGGGGATTCCTGTGCATGGAGTTCTGCCATGCGTGCGTTGGAGAGGTACTGCCCACCGCGCATAGTATCGGCAAAGTGGACGCGCCAACTGTCTCTTTCGTCTACGTTTGCCAGGGCGGCAGCCACGCCGCCTTCTGCCATGACGGTATGTGCCTTGCCAAGCAGGGACTTACACACGAGTCCTACTTTAAGGTCGCCGACAGCGGCTTCAATAGCGGCGCGAAGTCCAGCACCACCGGCTCCGATTATTAATACATCGTATTCATGCGTTTCGTAAGATGCCACGTTAATGTTTCCTCTTTCTTCTCTATTGTAAACACTTCTTAAAATGTAATCCAGTCTTGACCGAGTGCCGGTGCTATAAAGCGGACGTAAACATCGGAGAATGCCACCCAGAACAGGCTCAGCCATGCCCAAAGCATGTGTCTTCGGTTCAGGCAGCTCACACAGTTATACATTTGCCGGCGGACAGGGGCTTTGGAAAGCAGGTCGATAATGCCACCCGTAAGATGTCTTAAAGAGTGGCATCCGAGGGTATACCCTCCGAGAAAGACGACGTTCCCTGCCAAGACGAGGGTACCGATGCCGATGCCGAAGGTTTCTTCACCGTTTTCGTTGCTAAACCACATCGCTTTCCAGACATCATAAGAGAGGATAACAAGAAAGATGAGGGCGACGTAAAGGAAATATCTATGGATGTTCTGTATAATCAGCGGAAACGAGTTTTCGCCGCGGTAACCCTTTCGCGGTTCTGATACGGTGCAAGATGGAGGGTCGGCCCAAAACGCTTTGTAATACGCGCCCCGATAGTAATAACAGGTGAACCGGAACCCGGCAGGTGCCCACAAGATCAGTACCGCGGGTGTAATCAGACCGGGCATCCAGTTCGGCATCATACCAAACCAACTGTGGTCAACGCTGTATGGATCCGTCCCAAAAAGCAGTGGTGAATAGAAAGGCGACAAATAGGGGCCATGAAGAAAATTGTCACCTTCAAAAACCCGAAAGGTGGTATAAATAATGAAAGCACTGAGTCCGATAAAGACTGCAAGCGGTTGCACCCACCAGGTATCTCGGCGTTGGGTTTGGAACGGACGGCTTTCTGTTAAGGTGAGTTCTGGGTGTTGGGTCATAGACGATTTTTCCTTCATTTGAACAGTTAATCTTTTTTGTTTGATTCGTTTCGAGTTGGTGGGGCTGGTGGGGGCAGATATTTCCAACCAAGTGCTTTAAATTTTTTTTGTTCTGCCTTTAAATAATCATAAAGTTCTTGCGCAGATTTAAATTGAGCAGCAAATTCTTCTTTCATACGATAGCACTCTTCCAAGACAGGATCCATACGTATATCCAGTTTCTCTTTCACTTGAATTTCCTCAATAAGCTCAATAGGTGTGCAGAGGGTTGTCGGTTGGAAGCCAGCGGCGTGACAAACTTCATTTACCAAATTCCGCTTGGTTTCGTTCACAATATGCTTATAATTCCAAGAAACCAAGTATTCAACGCTATTTACCGTGGCGATAGCGATATGCTGTGCGTCCGGACGCGAGGACTCTGGAATAGCACCAGCATCTATCAAGTTCTCTACGAGCGTAATAGCCTCTAATGGCGTATCCAACACTGGCAGATCCGCCAACACCTCAAGCCTTCGCTGAGCAGCTATTACATCACCCCCGCTGACCTCGTTGAGGACTATATCTGAAATCACAAATTCAAAATTTTCGGCACGTTCTGTCCACAGTTGTTGAGTTGCTTGCTGCCGGGAGGCTAACGTCGCATCAGGGCTGGGACGGGCGACTAAGTAACTGACTACAGTTGTTTCTACGGAGACTTTCGGTTTTGTTGCAATATATTGTATCATACAATAAGACTTTTGTCAAATTAACAAGAAGGTTGATAAGCAAAAATAAACAGTTTATAGGACCAACGTATGCGTCAGCGGTTCCCAACCAAGCAGCCGTTTCGCTTTTGAGAGGTTAATTTCCTTCTGTTCGTGGTCGCCAGCAATGAAAAATGCATCAAATCCTTCGTGTTCAACCGAAATAGCGGCGAGATAAGCAGTCGCTAAGTCTTCCTCATCTGTCCACCAGATATGCACCGAGGAATCTTTCGGCTGGTTGTAACGCTCAAGCCACTGCTCGCGCGTAGAGGGGCCTGTAATTCGTAGCGCAATCAGCGACATACCGTGTTCCCGCGCAAAGTATTCGCAGATCTGCTCGCCGAAGCCTTTGGTTAACCCGTAGACACCGGGATTATCGCGCGGCACGACATCTTCATAAGGGAAATTGTT
>RKRO01000079.1 GCA_007571355.1 Candidatus Poribacteria bacterium
GGTACATATTGATGATCGCTGCAAGTCTTACGGTATTCCCCAACCGCGAACGTTCTGTTATCCCGGTTACAGCCACAACGAGGCGGCTGTTGCAGTGGTTGCTGAACACGGTTTCCACTTTGCAAGGCGCGGTGTCGCCCCTGAATTTCCTTATGATACCGAAGGTGGCCGCGGGCCCGCTTACAACCCGGCGTTGCACCATCCGCTTTTAATTCCGACGACAGGCGCTGCAGGCCCGAATTGGGATTTTGATGATTTCACGTGGGCACTTGACCAAGCAGTAGATGGAAATGTTGTGGTTCTTACATTCCATGGCGTGCCGGATCTGGAGCATCCATGGGTTCATACAGAACCGGAACAGTTTGAGGCGTATATGGCGTATCTCGTTGAAAATGACTATAGCGTCATTGCACTCCAGAATCTCGCCGATTATGTAGATCCACACGCTACGTTGTAAATCGGTGTCACAAATCCCTCTGACAATAGTTAAGACCTAAGTTTTTATTTTTACACAATTTTGTTCAATCTTCTTGATATAAAAATGATATGTTAGTTAAGAATATGCAATATGTTTCTCCTATAAATTATGCTAAGACAATTTACAAATAGTCTCACTCGATGGGATAGACTGCTGTTCGAGCACATTTTCGGTTGGGGCGATAAAAGAGTTATTCCGAACCGTTTATTTCGTTTAATTTCTTGGAGTGCCAACGGATGGCTCTACCCATTTTTAGGGATCTACGTGTATCTAACCGTTAATTCTACCATTGGGAAACCATTTCTCTTATCAGCGGCAATCGCATTTCCGCTTGAGAGGCTTCTCTATCACCTTATCAAACAGTCGATGAAACGTGACCGTCCGTTTGAACGGATTGTGGATGTCGAGTTTCGCGTCCGGCCGCCGGATCGGTTTAGTTTCCCTTCAGGTCACACAGCTTCTGCCTTCCTGATCATGACGCTTCTGGCAAGTTTCTTTCCAGTTTTGCAAGTCCCAACGTTTTTGTGGGCAGCCACGGTGGGGATCGCACGCGTATATCTCGGCGTTCACTATCCAACAGATGTGCTTGCAGGCGCAATTCTCGGCATTGTTACGGCACGAATCGGTATATGGTTCATCATGTGATAGCCCCAAGTCTAAGACTTGGCCTTCCGCAATGTTATGCGAAAGCGTTTGAGGTATCGGCTTCGGGTACCAAATTATCCTTTAGAAGTCTTTCATCTGATACCATTTCTAAAAGTCCCACCGTTGCACAAACTAACAGTTTATGCTACATGGCCATTAAGAAGCCTTCAAAAGGAAACTTATGAAAACGGTAACTTTTTTCAACGTCATTTTCATTTTATTGTTCACGACAGGGTGTGAAGTTTTGCGCCGGAGTGGGGCGATAGAACTCAAGGATATCTTGGAGGCTATTGATACTGCAGCCCTTGCGCTGAAACAGCAAAACGCTAAAGAACTCCCTGGGGTAAAGGTAGACGTACCACCGGTAATTAATGGTAAACTCAACGATGCTGCTTGGCAAAACGCCCCGCAAGGCACAGACTTTACCGATAGAAGGAAGGGGGGCGCGCCTGCTGAAGATCAATCTACCATCATGATGGTTTATACGGACGAAGCGATTTATGTGGCGTTGTATCTTTTTGATAGCGAACCTGATGGTATTGTCGCGCGTCAAGTAGAGGACCAGATCCGGCCCTTCAATGAAGATTGGATATCCCTAACGATTGATCCGTTTCACACACATCAATTCATGGACAGGACCTTCTTTATGGTGAACCCGCTGGGCAGCAAGTTTATGAGTCATCCGCCTCCATTTGCGGGGCCGGCTGAAATATCTGACATGTGGAAAGCCGCCGCGAGCATCGTTGATGACGGCTGGATTGTCGAGATGGAAATCCCATGGGAGATGCTGAATTATCCTGAGGCAACTGAACCGATTGATATCGGGATTAACGTCGACCGGGGACACGCAAGCACCGGTGCGAATACCTGGTGGTCGAAAGTAGGCTTCGTTGAAGATGACAGAGCGGATGGACATTGGATCGGTGTATTACCGCCGCCAAAACTGCCTATTTTGCGAAATGATTAATAGATGGAGGTTGATAAGGAAAATAGACTATGAAAAGCTTTTTTTTTCATCACGGTCCCGATACTCCTCACGTTCCTACCGTTATGCTCTATTAGTTTTGCTCAAAATTACATCCCAGGCTACCTTCCTGAAGGTGCTATCGCGCGATTTGGGAAAGGTTATCCCTTCGACTTTGAATACTCTTCGGATGGAACAAAACTTGCTGTCGCGAGTACAATCGGTATCTGGATCTACGATACCCGGGCGGGTGGTGAAGAACTCGACCTGCTCACAGGGCATACACACTGTGTCAGTCGTGTCATTTTTAGCCCTGATAACAAGGTGCTTGCGAGTATATGTCGTTGGGAAGACTATACTGTTCGTTTATGGGATGGCGTCACGGGTGCCCCCAAGGCGATACTTGTAGGACACACGAATGAGATTAATACTATCGTTTTCAGTCCTGATGGAAGCCAAACGCTTGCAAGTGCGAGTAATGACGGGACCATCCGTTTATGGAATGGTGTCACCGGTGAATTAAAAGCGACGCTCACAGGTCATACGGGTCAGGTTAAAGCGTTAGCGTTCAGTCCCGATGGCAGTAGGTTGGTAAGTGGTGGTGGAGACGAGGTCATCCGTCTTTGGGATGTCGCCACAGGTGAACTGCTGCTAACGTTTGCAGCACACGCGAATGCTGTTGATGCCTTGATGTATTCACCAGACGGAGAACAAATTGCCAGCCGAGGTGGAGACGGCAACGTTTGTTTGTGGAACGCTCAGACAGGTGAATTTCTGCATCTCCTCAGCGATTGGACAAAAGATGTATCTGCTATCGACTTTTCAAAAGATGGTGAAACGCTTGCGACTGCAAGTTACGATGGAACAATCCAATTGTGGAACACACACCGGGGAGCCTCTGAAAACCGTCGATGCGGGTACAAAACTGTATAATCTGTACTACGCCCCGGATGGCAGCACTTATGTCTGTGATGACGATGACAGCAGAATCCTACTCTATGATGCTAACACTGACAAACTTTTACACGCCTTCAAAACGCCCAGCGGAAGTGTGGGTGACATGGGCTACTCTCCCGATGGGCAGATACTTGTCGGTTCCGATGCATTTGGGCTGCATTTTTGGGATGTGGATACCGGACAGTTGTTGCAAACCATCACTGGCTACTCGGATGTCATCCATTCTGTAGTCTACTCTCCAGATGGACGTACATTGGTGAGTTTAGCCGGGATCCTCCGTTTTTGGGATGTTGAGACCGGAAAACTCCTGCGAACCCTCACGCCTGAAAGTTCAGTTCGTTCCATCGCGTATTCGCCTGATGGGCAGACGCTTGCGTGCGGAACTCGCGACAATACGATCCTATTATGGAATATCAGTAGGTGGAAACAGAGAATAACGCTTGAGGGGCACACGAAGGGTGTCTCATCGGTCGTCTTCAGTCCCGATGGGCAAACACTGGCAAGCGGCAGTTGGAGTCGGTATAATTCAATCTGTCTATGGGATGTCCACACCGGCGAGCTCTTAAAAACACTTGTGGGGGAGACATCCGGTATTCTCACGCTTGTTTTCTCGCCGGATGGAAAGATGCTCGCCAGTGGTGGCGACGATGGCGCAATTCGCTTTTGGCGTGTTGCGACGGGTGAACTTCTAAAGACTATTGAGACTGAGGCGGATAGTATTGGTTCTGTGGCATATTCACCGGATGGAAAAACGCTGGTAAGTACGGGCAACCATGGGAATAACGATATTCGTTTCTGGGATGTGGATACCGGTAAACTCCTAAAAACTATCGCCACAGAGAAGGGTGCTTACGCTGTCGTATATTCTCCAGATGGTCAGACACTTGCCAGCGGTGGTTCAGGTGAGGTCTCTGTGTGGGACGCTGTTACTGGCAAACGCTTGAAAATCTTTACTGGACATATAGCAGACCCTGTGTATTCTGTAGCGTTTTCCGCAGACGGAAAGACGCTTGCGAGTGGGTGCCGAGATAGTACCGTAATTTTATGGGATTTAACACAATGAAAATTCTGAACTTGTTATTGATAATTTTACCGCTGATTTCTGGGCTCTGTTTATTATCAAATGCCTTTGCTCAGATGAATGCCCCGTGGGGTTTACAGACTGACACCAAAAATCGTATTGGGAAAGGTAAGGTAAATGAGATAAAGTATTTTCCGGACGGCACGAAGCTTGCCGTTGCAAGTACTATAGGCAGCTGGATCTACGACGTACAGACCGGTGAACCGCTCGACCTGCTCACAGGACATACAGGTCCTGTCAATTCGATAGCGTTTAGTCCGGATGGCGCAACCTTTGCAACCGCCAGTGATGATAACACTGCTTGGTTGTGGGATGCGAACACAGGTGAGCACAAAGCAAGCGTCGTAGGGCATAGGGATGATGTCAATGCAGTAGCCTTCAGTCCAGACGGTCAGCTCCTTGCCACTGGGAGTGATGACGATACTGTAGGACTCTGGGATCTCAACACAGGAGAATGGAAAACGAGGCTTGAGGGACATACGGAGCATGTTTACTCGGTAGCGTTTTCCCCAGATGGTGAGGTGCTTGTGAGCAGTGCCGCTTGGAGAGATGCCGACATTCGGTTTTGGAATCCGCGCACTGCGAAACCCTTAGGCATCTCGATTGAGGATACGAATTGGGTAGAGCGTATTGTGTACGCACCCGATGGCAGGACGCTTGTTACTGGAGATACGGATCGCACTATCCGTTTTTGGGATCTCGGTACCGGCGAACTTTTGAGGGCATTAGATAGTGATGGTGACATCAACGCTGTCGTGTTCGCCCCGGACGGAAAAACGGTCGCCAGCGCAAGTGATGATGCTCTTGTCAGTTTTTGGGATGTTGCCACTGGGAAACTCCTGAAGACGCTTGAGCATGACGCATCGGTTATCTCTGTGGCGTATGCGCCGGATGGAAAGACAGTCGCCAGCGCAAGCGAAGACGGTAAAATTCAGTTTTGGGATATTGCCACCAGTAAATCCTTAAAAACCGTTACAGGGCACGCGTTCCACGTCTTTTCGCTTGCATATTCCCCGGATGGTAACACACTTGTGAGTGGGAACGTATCTAAAATCAACTTTTGGCATCTGGAAACCGGGAAACACCTGAAAACCATTAGCGTTCAGCCGGAACACTTCCGTTCGGAAAACGTCCGTTCGGTAGCGTATTCACCGGATGGCAGTATAGTCGCCAGTGGCGGCGGTTCCTCGAAAGCTCGCCTCTGGGATGTGAAAACAGGACGATTTCTCGGAACTTTCGCTGGACATAAAGGTGTGATTTCTTCCGTTGCTTTTTCACCTAACGGTAGGATGCTCGCAAGCGGTAGTCACGATAACACAGTCCGTTTGTGGGAGATCCGGGTGGGTGAACTGTACCTCATCGGTGATGTGTTGCAAATCCTTACAGGACATACAGAAAAGGTCGCTGCTGTGGCGTTCTCATCCTATGGTAACACGCTGGCAAGTGGGAGTCACGATAACACAATCCGTTTGTGGGATGTTCAGAGCGGAGATCTCTTAGAGACGCTTGTCGGTCACACGGGGGCGGTTTATACTGTGGTATATTCGCCGGATGGTAGCACAATAGCGAGTGGGAGTTGGGATGGCACGGTCTGCTTATGGGACAGTCAAACAGGCGAACTGCTACAAACGCTCAGAGGGCATACGCGGAATATTGCTTCTGTGGCGTTTTCACCCGATGGCGGCACACTCGCCTGCGGAAACGATGACACGATTCACCTTTGGGAGGTGCAGACCGGAATACTCCTGCACTCACTTACGGGACACACGGATCTGGTGGATAGTCTTATGTATTCATCTGACGGTAAACAACTTGTGAGCGGCAGTCGTGACGGCACGATTCTCTTATGGGACCTCACAAAGTGGGTTGCTGATCGGTAGGTAATTTGAGACGCATTTTTGAATTTTAGGGTCAGTTCTCCGTAGGGGCGAGGTCCCCTCGCCCCTACAGACCTTTACCAATGAAGCTTATCAAGGAAACACATAACCGTGCAAAAAAACACACCGTTTCAGATAGACAGAGGCGACGCAGACAGCAGCACGTGGTATCTACCCGATGGTGCTATTGTGAGATTGGGAAAAGGTAATGTAATGGATATGGTACTATCGCCGGAGGGTACACTGCTCGCCATTGGAAGTTATCTCGGCTTATGGTGGTATGATGTTCCCAACCGTTCTCTTCTAACACTTTGGGAAGCAGGGAAGCCAATAACAACTGTCGCCTTTTCAGCGTGCGGCGAATGGGTCGCTACAGGCGGCTGGGGTGCTCCAATTAAAATATGGGATGTGAAAAGCGGGAATTGCTTAGCGGAGTTGGTCCGCGATAAAAGCGGTTACGCTACCGATATTGTCTTTTCATCGGACCGCAAACGCCTCGTCGTTGGGGGAAGCGCCAGACACGCTAACCCTGAAAAGAGACTCTATTGTAGTGTTGAGGTTTGGCAACTGCCAGAAAATCTCCAAGATGATGCTGTGACTGCCTGTCCTGAGCGTGAAGCAATTTACGTCGGAACGAACCCCGTCGCATTTTCACCGGACAACCGTTTAATTGCCTTTGCGTCTCCCGACGGTGTCCCTGAACCATTCCACACGAATGGATATCCGGTCATTGAGGGTAGATGGATATTGGCTTCAAACAGCGTTGTCGTGTATGAGATGGCAACGGGTCAACATCTCGTCACTCTGGACGGATTGAACGATGTTAGTTCTATCGCTTTCTCGCCGTCTAGCAAGTTTCTGGCTGCATGCGATTGGAAAGGGACGACTAACGTCTGGGAGGTCCCCGAGCAACTGTCCCCGGAGACACATTCGTGGCATCTCCACAAGGTTTATCAAGAGTTGGATGACAACGGTTCTCACTATATC
>RKRO01000303.1 GCA_007571355.1 Candidatus Poribacteria bacterium
GGCATCTGGTAACACTCGACGATTTGTCGAATTTTGAAATTGAGCAGATATTTCGACTCGCTGCAGGCATGCAGTCGCAACAAGAGACATGGGCAGGGATCTGCCGCGGTAAATTGCTGGCAACCCTTTTCTATGAACCGAGCACACGGACGCGGCTCTCCTTTGAGAGTGCTATGGAACGGCTCAACGGTAGAACCCTTGGTTTCTCTGATCCACGTGCTACCTCCGCAACTAAGGGTGAAACTCTCGCCGATACCGCACGGATGGTAACGAATTACGCCGACCTCATTGTCGTGCGACATAACTGGGCAGGTTCGGCACGTGTCATCGCACAGCACGCACACATCCCTGTCATCAACGGTGGGGATGGCAGCCATACACACCCGACACAGGCACTCGCCGACCTCTATACGATTATACGCCGGAAATCACAGATACAAGGGTTAACCGTCGGTGTCTGCGGTGACCTACAGTTCGGACGGGCAGCACACTCCTTTGCCCTTGCCGTCGCGCGATTCGGTGGGAACCTGATTCACATCGCGCCGAAACCTTTACAGATGCCGCCGTGGGTACTTGCGCAACTTAAACACTGCTATGGACAGATACCCATTGAGGTCGAAAGTATCACAGAGGTAATTGACAGGTTGGATGTTATCTACGTCAACCGCCTTCAAGAGGAGCGACTTCCACCGAATATGGATGCGGCAACCGTCCGTGGGAGTTACCTGTTAAATGCAGCTGTCATGAAGCACGCCAAATCCGATGCGATGATCATGCACCCTCTCCCCCGCGTCAATGAACTCGCTTATGAGTTAGACGACGATCCGCGTGCTGCCTATTTTGAACAGTCCGCGAACGCAGTCCCGGTTCGGATGGCACTCATTGCCAGCCTGATGGGGTTGGAACAACTCATCTTGACACAACCGCCAAAACGAGAGATCGCTCCCACTGAAAAACTGTGTGAAAACACAAACTGCGTTACCAAACACGAGGCATATCTAACGGATGAACGTGAAACGTTCGGTGAAATTGTCCGGTTAGATAGCTGTGCTTATTGCGGAAACCTGCATCCTTGAGATAAGGCATTCATTCGCCTTTGGTGGCTTCACCGGTTCGCGGTATCTCCTTTTCAAGGATCGCCATCTTCGTTGAACGCCAGAGCATGTCCCCGGGCCCCACAGTGTGCCATTGCCCGTTTACAAAGGTCATAATGGCACTATCCATTTCTTCCGGTGAGAGGGTGCTGCGAGGAAAACTGTGTTTGGATCCCCAATTTGTATAAGTAGGGAGTTCACCGTTCTGCCATCTCCATTCTCCCTCCTTTTCCGCATCGCTGAGTCCAATCCAATAGAGATGATTCCCGAAGAGTCCTGATAGCCACTTCTGTTCGGCTTCGTCGTTAATGGTGACAAGATACGCGCCTTCGTCGGTCGCGCGGTCTTTCGCATCTTTTAGACTCCTACACCGAATCTTTTTATAGGCGTGTCCGTTTGCAGGATTGACAACCCATGCTCCTTTCTTCGATGGGGGGCGTCGCGTCTGTCTATTGGGGGTAGGACTTGTTGTTACACGCGGTCTCACTTGCGTCGGTTTATCAGGCGGTGTCGACGTTGCAGTGCCCATTGATGCCGCAGTTTTCGGTTTATCAGGCGGTGTCGGGGTCCCCGTCAATTTTCGGAGTAGACTGGGCAGTGACTCCTTAGAAGGTTTTGATTGTGTAGGGGCTGCGGCAGGTGGGGCATTGCCATCAAGTGTCAGTACCAAGTCGTCATATCGCCCTCCCGCTTCAATTTCAAACTGTTCCGACTCCGCTGACAGTCCTTTATGCTTCACCGTAACTTTGTAAGATGTTTCTTCATCTTTGTAATCAAGGTAATGCACAAGATAGCCTTCAGCATCTGTGGTTGCGCGACTACTCCGCGTGCCGTTGCTCCTGATGACCGTGAAAATAGAGGCGTTAGTTAGGAGGGTTCCATCTTTGAAAACGACTCGCGCACGAATCCGCATCCGTGGCCGCACGGTAACTTCTATATTTTTCAAATGGCTGCCCGGTTCAACAGCGAAGTTGATGCCCCCGAAAGGGGGCTGTCTGTTCTGATAGATGGTTATCCCGCCGATTTTGATTGAGACAATCTCAGTGTCCGGTTCAAGATTGAATGTCGGTTTTTCATTTTCGCCGAACCGCCGCGGTGAAATCACAACTTGAACTGGTCCGGCAGGGACATCGGTGAAGGTGAAAACTCCGTTCTCGTCGGTCTTTGCGGTTTTGAAAGCGGGCGACAGATTGATAGTAAACCCAGAAATCGGTTTGCCCTCCGTATCAAGGACCGTACCGGAGAGTGTTCCTGCTTCTGCTTGTCCGATACACGGGATAGAGACGATGAAAGAAAATGTCACCATATTTCCGATAAGGTATAAAATATAGGTGAGACAGAAACGATTCATTTTAAATACTCCTTTAAAGTGGACAAGTCCTGGTTGAATTGAACTGCAAACAGCCGGAGTTGCGTTGCGCCTAATTGTCCTCAGATGATGTTTCAACGGGCAGCTCTGCTCTTTCAAGAACAGCTCTCTTCGTAAAATTTGTATGATGATCTCCAGGGGCAACCGCCACCCAGCGGCCATTGTGGAAGCCGAGCATGATAGCATAATCTTTCATCTCGGTATTGCCAATGTCTTGATCATGCTCACCCCAGCCTGTATACGTAACAGGTTCGCCGCTGTGCCAGGCCCACTGTCCTTCCTCAGCGGTATCACTGAGCCCAATCCAAAAGTTCTCCCGTTCAAAAACACCTTGCAGCCATTCATTTTCGGCGGGGTCATTAATGGAAACCAGATAGGCATTCTCTGCGGTGGCTTGGTCCATAGCATCCGCTATATTGTCGCAATAAATTCTTTTGTAAGCGTGTCCATTTGCGGGGTTCACTATCCACATAGATGGTGGATTAAGAAATGCCTCTAATGAGCCGGCCGGAACCTCCGCTGGCGGACGTTCAGCCAGCGGTATCGGGTTGCCGTTGAGTGTCAACAGGAGATGAACTTGCGGTTGCCCTTCATGCAAAATAAACGGCGGGGCTTTCGCGAAAAGTCCGAGATGTTCGACACCAAGTGTATAGAATTGAGTTTCGCCATCCCCCTTAAGGTTTTCCACAAAATATCCCTCAGAGTCGGTTTGTCTTCCGCCGCTTGAACTCCCGCCGCCACTTCCATCCAGATCCGTACGCATCATACGAACACGGATTTGGGCGTTGGTGACCGGTGTACCATCGGCAAAAACGACTCGTGCGCGTACCTGTGGTCGGATATCTGTCTTCACCGTAATAACAGCGTTTTCGATTTCGGTTCCTGCTTCTAAGGAAAATTGTATTGCGTTGAAAGGTGGATGGGGATGACCGTTCGGATAAAGGGTTATTTCATTAATTTCGATAGACAGTATTTGGATCTCCATCTGTTCACCTTGGGTGCCTTTTAGGTCAAATCTGACAGATTCCATTGGTGTAATAGGCCAGATGGAAAAATGACCGTCTGCATCGGTCTGTCTTTCCCAGAGTTCAAAGAATCCCTCTTCCCGCCTATCACCCATGACTTTATAGGGTTGAATCCCTATTGAAATGCCGACAACTGGATCCCCGGTTTCATTAACAACCTGTCCAGCAACCGTCGCGCCTTCCTCCGCAAAGGCAGGCGACACTACCGAAAAACAGAGTACTGCAACACCGACAAAAAATCCAAGATTTTGTCTGAAACTTTGAAGATTCATATTGGACCTCCTGTTTGAAAGTTGATAAACTATTACTCCTCTCCAATGAGAAAGTTATCAAGACATTTGGTTTTTCAATGATCGCCCACTTTGTTATATCCGAGAACATGTCGCCGGGGCCCACAGCGTACCATTGTCCATTCATAAACGTCATGACAGTAGCATCTTTTTCTTCGGGTGAGAGGTCACTGCATCGCAAGTTTTGACTGAAACTTTGAACATTCATAGCCGAGCCTTTTTAGAAATCACAAATCGTAAGACAACTTACTCACCACCAGCGTTTTCTGCAGCAGGGACTTTAGAAACCAATCCATCCTTTTCAATAATTGCTTGCCGCGTGCTTCGCCAGAAATGGCTTTTGGGACCGACAGACTGCCATTCACCTCTAAAAGTGAACACAGCATAATCTTTTTCGGTCTCTGGTTGAGCGTCAGGGAAGACCGGTTGGGTTGCCCAGTTGGTATAGGTAACAGGTTCACCGCTATCCCACTGCCATGTTCCTTCCTTTTCCACGTCGGTAAGTCCGATCCATGAGGCATGGGACCTAAAAATGACCTGCAGCCAATGCTGTTCGTCTTCGTCGTTGATGGAAACGAGATGTGCCTCTTCTTCAACAGCCTGTTGTTGTGCATCGTGCCAGTCTTGACACTGAATTTTTTTGTAAGTGTGCCCATTTGTCGGGTTAATGACCCACACACCCTTCGGTGGCTTTGGGGGCTGGGGTGGTACAACCGCGCGGTCGACGACTTGAGGCGGAATCTCAACTTCTTCAACAACAATGTTGCCAGCACCAGCAGGGACTTTACCCTGTTCAATCGGAGCATCAACATCAATTTTCTGATCGGCTGGCTGTTCGACATCGGGTGGATTGCCATCAAGCGTTATAACCAGATTCTCTGGTCCCACGCCATCTTTGAGGAGAAAAGGGCCTGCACCTCCAGCCAAACCGATGTATTCCACAGAAAGTGTGTAAAACCCCGGTTCATCCCTATATTGCGTAAAATTTCCATCGGCATCCGTAAAAAAGCCTGTACTGTGGGTGCCACCGCTTCTCGGATTCTCCTCTCGCCCATGTCGCATCGTTAGGTTTCCCCTTGCGTTGGCAACCGGATCACCATCGACATAAACGAGTCGAGCATGTATCCGCAAACGCTGCTTGACCGTGATTTTGACGTTTTTAAGCATTACCCCGGGCTTGAGCGCAAACGTGAATCCTCTCATAAAAGCAGGAACATGTCTCCCATCAGGAGAAAAAAAGGTAACTTTTCCGACCTGAATGGAGGTAATCTTCTTATCCGACTCAAGACTTCCATGTCTCATCAATCCGGGCGGAATCTGCTCTCCTCGTTGAATTTTCTCAGGATCAAGTTTTTCAATCGCATCCAATGTAGCACTCGAAACAGCGTTTAATTGGACAAGCCCGGGTAGTATGTTAATGGCAGTGAAGGTTCCATTTGGATCGGTTTTCACCCGACTCGGGGTCCGTGGTATTCCCGGACCTTCCATACCTTCAAGATGTATCTGAAATTGGCGAAAACCGCCTTCTGGTTGTAAATGCCCATCGCGGAACTGCATAGGTTGAATCACAAACGTGAACCCGGCAACGGGAGTACCGTCTGGATCGACGACTTTGCCTGATATGCTACTTGGTGCTTGTAATACTGGTTCCGCAGGAACTTGTGCTGCTGCAATGCTTGTTATGGTGAGTAAAAGGATTAGTGTTAACACCGTGAATTTTTGTGTGGTGTAATAAGGCCAACGCATTTCTATATCTCCTTGTGTATTGATGCACTTAATGCTTTTCGACATCACCCTCTGGCGCAGGCGCGCCGATGATAAAATTCTCTTTTTCCAAAATCGCTCGCTCTGTTATGCGGATAAGTGGATCCCCTGGACGTGCTATCTGCCATTTTCCTGACATTCCGATAAGGACAATGTAATTCGGTTTCGCGCTGCCATCTTGAGCGGATGTGGTGATCTCGGCAGCTTCCTGTGGTGACATCCAGTTTGTATAAGTGATCGGTTCGCCGTTGTCCCACTGCTGTTTCCCTTCTTCTGAACCGTTGATCAATCCGATCCAATAGTTTTCGCTTTTTCCGAAGACTTCAAGGAGCCACTCTTGTTCTGCGTTATCATTGATAACAACGAGGTGTGCACCTTGCGCATCCGCTTGTGCCTGTGCTTCTTCACGCGTTTCACAACGGATCATTTTGTAGGCGTGTCGATTGTCCGGGTTGATTGCCCACATGCCTTCGCGTTCCCGCCTTCGCGCCGCCTCAAGACGCTTTCGCTCCGCTTCAAAATGTGCAGGATCGCGGGGTTGAGGCGGTCTTACGACGATCCTTTCGGGGTTAGATGCATCAGGAGGATCCTCTTCAAGTTTCAAAACGAGTCCATCAAGCCGTTGTCCCTCTTCAAGCAGAATCGCCTCGGATTCCACGGCCTGTCCCTGGTACGTTACAGTGACGGTGTAATAAGCAGTGCCATCATCTAAGTAGTCTACGAAGTAGCCATCGGCATCAAGCGTTCTTGTACCACCGCCTCTACCACTACCTCTACCGTCTACATCGCGGTGGCTGACCATCAGGTTAACCCGGGCGTTACGGAGCGGCGTGCCATCCGCGGAAAGAACGCGCCCGCGAATACGCATCCGAAGCCGGACGGTTATCTCCACGTTTTCAATATCTGCATCCGGTTCAATAGAAAAATTAAGACCGCCAAAATGGTGCTGGCGTTGATCCAAATAGAAGGGTATTCCCTCAATCTCAACGGAGATGAGTTCGTAATCTGAATTGCGTTCAGGGAACAGTGTTAATCGACTTACCGAAGGTGTAGCGATGTTACGAATCGAAAACGCGCCCATTGCGTCCGTCTCGCTGGGTGGTGCGGGGGGAAACATACCTTCAAACCACTCAGGCAGCTCAATTTGTACCCGGTGGTGTGGATCTGGTGGTGTGTTGCCCGGGAATGACGGGAGAGCGACGATGAGGCCTTCAACGGGTTGTCCGTCCTCGTCAACAACTCTACCCGAAAAACTTGCCGCTATGCTCGGTAAAGAAGTCGCAAACAAAAGTACCATACTCACGGCGAAAACGACAACGGATGTTACGTAAGAACGTTTCATGGTGAACGTCTCCTTTTGCGGATATTTGAAATGAAGAAGTTGAAGTGATTGGAGATAACTGGACTGTAACAT
>RKRO01000356.1 GCA_007571355.1 Candidatus Poribacteria bacterium
TAGCACAAACTGTTAACTTGTGTTGTAGTGTTACACTATTACCTATCAGACTTGAACAGGGACAATTTTATGCCAACCTCTATTTCACTGCTACATCCCAGAAGATCGGAGTCTACAAGGAACCGACACGTCGTTTTTCTTTTAATTTTTTCTTTATTCTTTTTGACCACAATCGCTTCTTATGTTTTCGCTCAGGTTCAACGCGGAACGCCGATACCAGCTGCACGTCCATTGTTGAACCCGATTGAAGCGGCGCATGATCACTACCACGAACAGCGGTACACGGAAGCGATTAAGGCATACCAAGCGTTGCTTGAAGATGGAATAACCAACAGTGACGGTTCGCACACATCGCTGCAGCAGAGTCAAAAGGATTCGATTCGTTTGATGTTAGGGCAAAGTTATGCCAAAATCGGTGAGGATGCCGCAGCACAGCGCGTTTTCAGAGAGATCGTTGCTGAAAACCCCAACGGTTCTTATGCCACACAAGCCGTACATCGGTTAGTGAACTTGTATTGGGTACGGTATCAGTTTCGGGAAGCGATTATCGCGTGCAAGCAGCTTCTCAAACAGCACCCGGACACCGCTGTTGCTGCGACAGCTGCCTATCTTGTAGGGCAGTATCAAGAAGCAGAAAGCAATTCTGAAGAGGCAATGGATAGTTACAAGTTTTTTCTTGACAACTTCTCGACATCACCGTATCGAACAACCGCAGTCAACAGACTCATCCGACTGTATATCACGAACCGCCGCTATGCCGAGGCTGAAGCCCTGATTCAAACGCGGATACAACAGTCCCCCGATGACATAACCTTGCTGGAGCAATTAGCAGAACTTTACCAACAACAGGAAGACTATCCGAAGGCACTTGAACTTTATCAGAAAGCGATTAAACAGAATCCAGAAAATACTAACTTGCGTAAGAAGTTAGGCGCGCTCTATGCGGATATGGGTAAGACGGATCAAGCCATTTCCGAATGGGAGAAGTTGGTGGCAGGACAATCCAATCGGTCTGACCGACATCAGCAACTCGGTACGATCTATCTCTCACATAAGATGTATCCAGAGGCGATTGCAGCATATCGACACGCAATTCAGCTTAACCCACAGAGCATTCACCCCTATCTACAATTGGCTTCGGCATACAAAATTCAGGGCAAAATTGAAGATGCTGCTGCCGTATACATGGATGCTTTACGACGCATCGGACTTGATCGGAACACACGGGAAACGATCTGGAACACGATGCTAGAAATTTATGAGGGTGAACAACACAAACCGCTTCAGGAAAAACTCATCGTTGAACTTGAAAAACGGCGACCGCAGCCTCGGCATGAGCCAAATACCGTTATGACTTTAGCCGAACTCTATTTCTATGCCGGTAGAACGACACAAGCCCTCGAAACGTTCACGCAACTCCATCAACATCATACGTTGCATACGGACTTAACACTTGAAAAATACGCACAAATCTTGCAACGCAACGAAAATTTACACGGGGCCGCTGATTTCTACAGCGCGTTAATAACAGGGTCAACAGATAGGCGGCGCGTCCGGAACGTCCGAACTAAACTCGCTGAACTGTACCAAAAGATGGAATACTGGGACGCAGCGGTCGCACTCTTAAAAGAACAGACTGAGACTGGTGAGGCATCCGTCAATGACATGTTGTTGCTTGGACGCTTACAGTTGCATGGACTTCGGAATCCAAAAGCAGCGCAGATGACTCTCGAACCCGTGCTCGCCCAACGCTTGGTTAACAGTCAATTATCAGCAGCGCAATTAGTTTTAGGCGAATGCCATGTGCTACTAAAACGCTACACGCTCGCGAGGGAAGTACTGGAACCAATTGCCAACCGGAGCGGCAGCTTCCGCGCAGCCGCTCGAAAACTCATCGGCGACTCCTATTTCTTTGCCTCGGATTTTGAACAAGCCATCAACGAATACAAACTCGTGATCCAAATCTCAAAATCCGACCAACTCACGAATGACGCACTGGAACGGCTCGTCCTCATCCAGAATCATCCCGACTATTTTAAGGTGCCGCTGACAGATTATGCAACCGCTGTGCAACGTTATCTCAGCGGCGAAACAGCGGCGGCATTGCAACAGTGCCAACGCGTACTTGATGTCTATCCGAAAGCCAGTATCGTCGATGAGGTCTGGCTGCTTATGGCTCATATCCATCGCGGAGAAGGTAGAGATGATGAGGCAATCAATGCGTACCAACAGGTAGTCGTTAAGGAGAGTCCTATCGCTACGAAGGCACTCATAAACATCGCCGAAGTTTATAGACAAAAATCCGACCTTGCGAATGCCGCCGCTACCTACACAACACTTATCACGGACTACCCTGAAAATGTCATCGTTGCTCATGCACGACAACAACTTGACGAAATTAGGAAACTTCAGCAGAAGAGATAACACTCGGTTCATAATTTTCAGTTAAGAGGACTCTTGTAACTGAAAATTATGATCAAGGACTCGTCTATAGATAATTTTGCTAAGGCGCGAGTGCTTGGTCAAAACTGAAGACTACTGACAACTGAAAGATTTTTTCGAGAAAAAAAATCGTACTGACAACTCTTAAAAAGGAGTCAGCAGAATGCCCCATCCTGCTCACAATTTGTTTGATACACACCGGACTCTTAAAGGCGAAGGGTTTGCATGTAACTACTATTCACTGCCTGCCTTAACCGAAGCTGGCATCGGATCGATTAAAACTTTGCCTGTCAGCCTTCGCATCTTACTTGAATCGCTCCTACGAAATTACGACGGACATCAGATCACAGAAGACGATATTGTGAATTTGGCGAATTGGAACGCAGATTCTCCGAAAGCCGCTGAAATCCCATTCAAACCCGCACGTGTGGTCGCACAAGATTTCACGGGTGTCCCACTCGTCGTCGATATTGCGGCGATGCGCTCCGCTGTCGATGAACTCGGCGGCGATGCCAGCATGATAGAACCGCTTGTCCCCGTCGACTTGGTCATTGACCACTCTATTCAAGTCGATGCCTACGGTTCAGAGAATGCATTTCAGTTTAACACCCAGCGCGAGTTTGAACGCAATAAAGAACGTTATGAATTTCTGAAATGGGGACAGCAGGCATTTGAAAAATTCAATATCATTCCACCCTCTATCGGTATCGTCCATCAGGTGAACTTGGAATATCTCGCAAAGGTGGTTATGGTAGAAGATTCTCTCGCCTATCCCGATACTGTCGTCGGTACGGATTCACACACCACGATGATTAACGGTTTAGGGATCGTCGGATGGGGTGTCGGCGGTATTGAAGCGGAAGCCGCAATGTTAGGCCAACCTGTCTATATTCTGACACCAGAAGTGCTCGGTGTCCACCTCAAAGGCGAACTCCAAGAGGGTGTTACCGCAACGGATCTCGTGCTAACCGTAACGCAACGCCTCAGAGCCGCTGCAGTCGTTGGTAAGTTCGTCGAATTCTTTGGCGAAGGTGTAGAGGCACTCTCGCTACCCGACCGGGCAACGATCTCCAACATGTGTCCCGAATATGGCGCAACGATCGGTTTCTTCCCGCCTGATGCGGAGACGATGCAATACCTACGCCTCACAGGGCGCGATGAAACACACGTTGATAGGGTCGAGGCGTACCTTAAAGCCCAAGGTATGTTCGGTATCCCACGCCTCGGAGAAGTCCAGTACTCCGATGTGCTTGAAATTGACCTTGGAGACATCGAACCAAGCATCGCTGGGCCGAAACGACCCCAAGACCGCATCGCGTTGTCGGATGTCAAACAGACCTTTAATGAACTCCTTACGCGGCCCGTCACAGAGGATGGGTTTGGCGTAACGGAAGTTTCGCACGATAGCAGCGATATAACCCACGGCTCCGTTGTTATCTCCGCGATTACGAGCTGCACGAACACCAGTAATCCGTCCGTCATGATTGGTGCTGGGCTGCTTGCCAAGAAAGCGGTTGAGAAAGGGCTGCGTGTCCCCGATTACGTCAAAACGAGTTTGGCACCCGGTTCGCGCGTCGTAACCGAGTATCTGCAGAATACTGGTTTATTGCCGTATCTGGAAGAACTCGGCTATAACGTCGTTGGCTACGGTTGCACGACCTGTATTGGGAACAGTGGCCCCCTGAAGGATGTGGTTCAAACAGCAATAGATAAAGGAAACCTCGTCACTGCAAGCGTTTTAAGCGGCAACCGAAACTTTGAAGCGCGCGTGCATCCAGAGATCAAAGCGAATTTCCTGATGTCGCCGCCGCTCGTTGTCGCTTATGGGATCGCAGGTCGTATCGATATCAACCTCGCTACGGAACCGCTGGGACACAACGATGACGATGAAGCCGTCTATCTCCGAGACATCTGGCCCAGCCATCAAGAGATTGCAGAGATGATCGCAGAAGCAGTTGATCGTCGAACGTTCAAGGAGATGTACGAAGCCATCGGTAACCAAGCCCCGGAATGGGAAGAACTCGCCGGTGCGACAGGTGTCCTCTATCCGTGGAACGAGCGTAGCACTTATGTCCAACATCCGCCGTTCTTTGAAGGCTTCTCGAGGGAACCGGCTCCGATTTCAGACATCGTAGATGCGCGCGTCCTCGGTATTTTTGGGGATTCTGTTACAACCGATCATATCTCACCAGCAGGTGCAATCGCAGCTGCGAGTCCAGCGGGCGAATACCTCCAAGCGCACGGTGTCGAGACACGGGATTTTAATACCTACGGTTCCAGACGCGGCAATGACCGTGTCATGACACGCGGCACCTTCGCCAATCGCCGTGTCCGGAACTTGATGACACCCGATGTGGAAGGCGGATTTACGCTTCAGTATCCGGAGGGTACACAGACGACGATCTACGAAGCAGCCCTCCACTACAACGAAAACAGTGTTCCGACCGTCATCTTCGCCGGACAAGACTACGGTATGGGAAGTTCCCGCGATTGGGCAGCGAAAGGCCCGAAACTTTTAGGAGTCAAGGCGGTTGTCGTGGAGAGTTACGAACGCATCCACCGCAGCAACCTCATCGGTATGGGAGTCTTACCATTGCAGTTCAAAACTGGTGAGAACGTCCAAACGCTTAACCTCGACGGCAGCGAGATGATCAGTATCACTGGCTTCGCCGATGACCTCCACCCCGGACAGATGGCGACTTTGAAGATTGTCCGTGCCAATGGTGAAACACACACAACAGAGTTACTCATCAGAATTGATTCGCCGGTGGAGGTAGAATACTACAAACACGGGGGGATTCTGGACTACGTGATTCGGAATTTCTTATCTGCCTAATCAGTTTACACGTGTAGCATAGGAGACCGATGGTCTCCTATGCTGTAGAAATTTGGGAGCTCGGAAGATGTATAAGTAATTACAGAATCCACTACAAGTCCAAGAGATGGTGAATATCCTACAGAATATGATCCTGATGAACGCCATTACCCTCGGCGTACCGCAGTGGATGGTAGAAGAAGGCGCAATGGACTTCGTGGATATTACGAATGAAGCAGGTGCAATTATACCTGTCAAGCCGGGTATGCTCGCCGCAGGTGCTGTTCAACGCTTAGACCCCCGACAGAGTCCTGACGACCTCTACGCGAACTTGCGAGACCTACAGACACACGCACAAGAAGATATTGGGGATTTGACCGAAGCGATCCAAGGGAAAGCGGTGACCAGCAACGCCTCCGGTGTCTTACAGAACTCGGCACTCGGTGCCGCACTGACGGAGAAAGGCTTCCAAGCACAAATGATGGACCACGGACACCAGCGTGCCGCAACCATAGAAACTTCTATGGTCCAGCAGTTCATGACAATAGACACGCAGACACTCCTACAAGATAAAGAGAGAGGCGAGTTGCTGGAGATGAACCTCGCTATTCGCGAACTCTTCTACGATGTCAAGGTAGAAAGCAACGCAGACCTGCCCCATAACCCAATTGCTCGAATTGAATTTGCGACCAGTATGCTCTCGCTCGGTATCTTCGATGTGAAAGAATTTGTGCTGTTCCTCGGACTCCACCCACGACCAGAACTGATGATGCAACTCGAACAAGCGTCCGAATTCTTTATGCCCGCCATACCGCACGAACAGCAATCACAAATCAGATTAGAATTAGAGATGGCGAAGATGCGGATGCAGGAAGCACAAGCCGGTATACCCGCTGAAGGCGGCGCACCCGCAGGTGGTGGCGGCGAAAGTATCGGCACGCAAGCACCGCCTGTTGGTCGTACATCTGGCGAAACGGTGAGTGGTGGCGGCACCGCAGCCGCGGGGAATCCGAACCAAAGACCTTTGTAATTTTCTTGATAATGTGATATAATACTCTCAAAACTTTCTAAGGAGCATATCATGAAAATTATCGCAACTTTAACAACTCTCGCTTTATTGCTGATTGTAGGCTGTGGCATACCAAAAGAAATTATCTCACCGGCAGACGGTAAAACGATGGTGCTGATTCCAGCAGGTGAGGCCGAGCAGATAAGATGGATCGATGATAACCGCGTAACAAAGTCTGTCCATGTAGATGCCTTTTATATGGATAGACACCCGGTAACAAACGCAGAGTATAAAAGGTTTATAGTTGCCAATCCACAGTGGAGTAAGGACCACCCTCCATACGGGTTGACTGAAGGAATGGCCTACCATCGCCGTTACCATTACCTGGATAATTGGATGACCCACACCTACCGAGAAGGCGAAGGTGATCAGCCGGTTAGAAATGTGAGTTGGTACGCAGCAATGGCGTATGCAGCGTGGGCAGGTAAACGACTACCTACGCGTACGGAGTGGGACATAGCAAACCGCGACAGGGGTGATTATGGTCTGCATAGCATGGATGTTGGTAAAAGTGAGTACACTAAAAATGAATGGTGCCTGGATATCTACGCTGTACTCCGCAACTACGATGTAAACCCAAAACCGCGCGTCTTTAGAAACAAAATATACATAGACCCATTC
>RKRO01000128.1 GCA_007571355.1 Candidatus Poribacteria bacterium
TTGGGAGAATCGACACATACTACTTATCCTTCAGGATTTGAATCCTTTCTGAGGGATTTCGAGTCTAGTTATGAGATTATTAGCAATGACTGGAAAGAGTTACTACTGAAAATCAACTTTCGCGGCAGGCGGCCGTCCTCTCAAACAGAATGGCTTGAGTTGTACCTTTCCCTCAAACGGATTCTTTCGCCTAAGGAGGAAAAGGTGGACGACCCAAAAAAATATATTATCAAATTAGTTCAGAATACTGTCAGAGAACATAGTTCAACGCAGATTCCTAGTTTCAGCGAAATATGCAGTGGCTTGGGGTTAGATGTACTAGAAGTCCCGTTACCCTCTGAAATAGAAGGGATGCATAGAGGAAGGACAATTTTTATTAATTCGGAAATTCAGAATGAAGAACGCAAACGATTTACGCAATTTCATGAAGTCACACATTATTTGATTGAGAAGGACGGCGATTTAATCTCTGAACTCCACGATGCAACTTGGAGTCAGGATGACGGGTATGAGAGGCTTTTAGAGCAGCTCTGTAACATCGGTGCCGCTGAGTTTTTGATGCCTAGAAAGGTCTTTGTGAGACTCTATAAAGAACGGCAGTTTAATGTAGAATTAATACCATATGCAGCTCGTTATTTTAAGAGTTCAGTAATAGCGACAGCGATTCAACTTGCACAAGTGGCTCCAAATTCATGTATTACTGCCATTTGTGAATTAATACCTAACTACAAAGAAGAAAAATTACATGTAGCCTATTCTGCCTCGTCCCCCGCGACTAAATACTTACTAGCAAAATATACAGAAATTCCGAGAGACCACTTGATTAACAGAGCACTTTTACGTGATAAATTAGTTGAAGGGGAGAGTTACGTACCCTTTCGGAGCGGGAAAAAAATGCCTTGTTACTGTGAAGCATTGGCAGATGGTGGCAGGATCTATACGTTATTCCATTTAACTCCTCCACCGAATCCTGACCAATTGAGGCTTATTTGAGACTTTTCCGCTAGTAGCATCAATTTTAAAATTCATCAGTCACTACGCGAGGGAGCCTCAATTGCTCACAGCCGGTGTAATCACAAATTGCTTCTGTGGGATTAATCAAGATACCAACTTGGAAAATGCATCCCTTTTAACTTAAGTCTCGCCAATTCTGGGTCAAGGTTGTACTTGGACTTCTTCCCTCCATGAATGCTTGGCTTAGCGCGGATCACCTCACGCAATATCTGCATTGACGCGAGCACGTCATCGCTCGTAATTTCCAACACTTCTGTTAACAGGCAGCGGTCTAATTCTTTACGCACGCGGTCATGATCACACTCATTAACAGGCAACATCCGCTGATACTTCAGACGCTCAAAGATAATCGGCATTTGCTAATGCCTCATCAGAAAGTTCACGAACACCCAGCGTAGGCAGTGTCTCTGCAGCATTTTCAAAATGAGGGTTCGACATTGCCCGGACGTGAAGAGCGTTTGCGATGTCTCCTACGGTGCAGACTGTCCATCCGTTTATTGGGAAATATGCAACGGTGTCACCAAGGGGGCTGACAAGTTTATATTCCAAGTCGTCTGCTGCGCGTAGTTTGTAGTGTGATATTCTATGGTTAGAAACCGCATCTACCTGTTTGAAAACATCACTTTATACCGAATAAAACTCCGAAGCGTTTTGGTAAAAAAGCCTGTTTTTCTCCGCATCCGAGGCATCTTCGATAGCCCATAAAAGTGCATCTACCCACTGTTGATAGGTCGCCGCCAACGTACATACGGGCCAATCGCTTCCGAACATGAGCCGTTCATAGCCGAACGCTTCCACCAGATGCTGGATATACGGTTTGAGCTCCTCACGCGTCCAATTCTCGCTTGCGGTTGTCACAATCCCCGATGCTTTGCAGTGTACATTTTCAAAAGCAGCGAGTTCACGGATACGGGTTGCCCACGGTTCAAATTGTCCACCTTTTATATCCGGTCCGCCGCAATGGTTGAGGGCGTGCCGTACATCCGGTGTCGCCTTAACCAACGCAATCGCCGCTGGCAGCTGCGCATGGTTTGCACAGAGTTCAAAAGAGAGATCGAACTTCGCCAGCAATTTCACGCCGTTAATCAATTCAGGACTCGCGTAGAACTGTGGATCAGGATGGTGCCACGCCATCCGGCGCACCCCGACAACGAGTCCGAATCCGACAAGCTGCTCCAAGATAGCCTCGGCGTTCGGTTTTTCGAGCGGCGCTGCCGCTGCGATCGCGCCTATCATTCCATCTGTCTCAGCGATCTCTGTTAACCACGCCACCTCTTTGACAACATCTGTTTCAGCGGGATCCCCCTCGACGTGCACGGATTTGATAACGTTCAGGTCGCCAATCGCCTTGCGATAGTCTTCCACCGTATACCGTTCACCTAACAGATCAAACTCCTCAAGCCAAGGGTATTCCAAATTTTCAGTATCCCAGAGGTGTTGGTGTGTATCAATTATTTTAAACATCGTTCTCCCTCGTTTTGCAAGTTAGACACATTCTGCAGTATAGCACGTTATAGGAATAGTATCAAATTACAAAGATTCTCAATTGACAGAAAAATGACTTGAATTTCACGGAGATATCTCGTATAATTTTTTTACAGTAGAACCCGAAAATAAATGCACACGTGTCCGAAGACATCCCCTCCTCCTTATCAGAGGGAATAAGACGGGCATTGCTTCGACGTGATGTGTTTCAATCATGATGGGCTTTACGATAACAAAAATAAAACCCAAATTGGGAGGTGTTGTTATGTTCTTTTTTGACCCACTCTATTTCGTATTTCTCGCGCCGGGACTCGCATTGTCCCTATACGCGACGTTTCGTACAAAATCGACATTCTCAAAATATTCGAAAGTCGGATCGCGTAGCGGGTTGACCGGTGCGCAGGCTGCGGATCTAATGCTAAAGAGACACGGGGTCAGCGGCGTGCGCATTGAACGTTCAAGCGGATGGTTAAGCGACCACTATGATCCGGGTAAGAAAGCACTTAGGTTGTCCGATGAGGTTTATTCAAGTCAGTCGCTCTCTGCTATTGGTGTCGCCTGCCATGAGGCTGGACATGCGATGCAGGATGCACACGGATATGCGATGCTAAATCTACGGACTGCCCTCGTCCCTGCGACCAATTTCAGCTCAATGTTCTCTTATATCCTGATAATGGTAGGTTTCTTTATCCAACCGTTCCTACTGCTCGGTGTAGGTCTTTTTGCAGTCGGCGTTGTCTTTTCGCTGATAACGCTTCCTGTTGAATGGGATGCAAGTCGGCGAGCGAAATTGGCAATGGACGAAGCAGGAATGCTCTTACCAGAGGAGAATAGACACGCCAGTAAAGTGCTTAACGCTGCATTCTTGACGTACCTCGCTGCAGCAGTAACGAGCCTGCTTACCCTGCTTTATTACCTATTCCGGCTTGGACTCTTGGGCGGTGGCGATGAGTAATTGTGTGGATGGCGTGGCACAATGCCACGCCCATGGGAAACTAAAAGTTTCAAATTTTGCTGTCGATATCAACACCGGGCCACTGATCGTCTTGTTCGGTAATATCAACGACGATACCGTCCGGGTCTTCCACTTTGAAGGCTACCGAAGGCAGTTCGCCTGAATTGGGATCGTAAGGTTTACTACCGTCTAAACCTTCCCAAGTAATTTCAAAGCCGAGGTCTTCACACCGTTGCGCGGCTTCTCGCAGATTCGGGACACGAACACCGATGTGGAGGTAGTCTAACATGCCACCGACGTGTTCGGGACGTTCCGGACCGCGGTGCTGAAATACACGGAAATTGTGATAACCATCGGTAAGGTCGTAGCAGCCGTTCATCATTGAGAAAACACGTAATCCGAGGGCATCGCGCCAGAAACGGATGCTTTTCTCCAGATCGGTCGTGCGGACGCCGATGTGTACAAGTGTTGTTGACATAAGAGATTCCTTTTGTTACGGCATACGGCGTATGCCTACTACTTTTAAATCCAGAGAGTCGGTTCACGGCTTTCGGCGCGATGCTCGTAGAGTATTTTGACATCCTTGGGGAAACTATCAAAAGTCTCACCAGGAATCGTAGCCGTATTGACTCCGAAGAGTTCTAAATTCAACCACCACGGCGCGTATCTGACGACAACTGCGGTCCGCTTCCCAGCACTCGGATTTTCTGCGTTGGAATGCCAAATTCGGCTATCCATGATAAGGACACTCCCGGCGCTTCCCGTGGCTTGCATCTCACCGTCAAGTGGGTTACGGTCGCCGATGCCATCTTCTTTACCTCGCGGGTTACGAAGGTCTACATGCGTCTTGGGCACAATCCAAGTACCACCGTTCTCTGTCGTAAATTCGGAGAGCATCCAGAGCGTGGTAATGCCGATCACAGCACTTGGGAACGGTTGCGGGATGTGCCACTTCTGGTTCAAGTCATAGGGAAAATCGGAGTGGTATGCACGCACCAATTCATAATGCGGTGGACGAATCTTGTACTCGGTCTGCGATATGCGCACCTGGGGGCCTAACAGTTGACGAATAGTCGTAAGGAGTCGTTCATTCGCGAGATGCTCGGCAAATTTTGGCATGAAACTGATAACATTGCGTTCCCATCTGCCATGCGCTTTGCTGAATGCGTTATAGTCCGCTTCTGAGGTTTCGACTTCTTCACGCACGCCCCCAACGACATCGGCGGGAATAACGTCATCTAAGACGCACCAACCCTCTTCTTGCAACTGTGTAACGTAGGGTTCAACTGTTTCTAATAAATTGTCAGTTTCCATTGAAGTCTCCTTGCGTGTCAAGAATCGCAACTAATTTCTCGCTCACGGTTATAGCGAACGGCTATCTTAATGAGCGGTGCAAGGCGCATTACCTTGCCGAGGGAGCCAGTGATACCAATTTCGCGTGTCGTAATCGCACCCATGACGTTGAGCTCACCTGTCCAAAACTTGTGGGCAACGTCGCCTGTCATTGTAAGTTCAACATCTGGCGACGGATTGTTAGATGTACCCCGGGTGATGCTATATTCGCCATTTGCTGCTGTTAGCGTCATTGTACAATCAGGCACAGTGTAGTTAAACTGGACACTCAACGTCAAGGTTTTCAGAGCTTCTCGCGCTTGTGGTAAAGTTGCAATTTCTGCAAACAATTCACTGATATAACTATGGAGTTGTTCGGACGTTTCAAATATAGCCATCATTTGCGGTATAGCATATCGCATAATAGATTAGAGGTCAAATTAAAAATGAAAATGGACCGATTTAAAGCATTTTTTCAAGAACTTGCAGAGGAACCGTCTGGTACGCCATCAAGCGAAAGCAAGCGAAGATACTTTGCTTCCAGAACGATCTCTTACCCATCGCCGCTCGGATGTCTCGGTATAGTGGCGGCGAATCAGGACAACATTTCACATGTCTTTTTTATGGACGATTTTCCATTCAATGAACCTAAACACCTCCTTATACAGTATCCTGTGCTAACGCGTGCGCGGGAGCTGCTCGATCACTATTTTGCAGGTAACCCGCTTGATGTCTCCGAGATTCCGATCCAAATAGATGGAGGGACCCCATTTCAAAACAGCGTCTGGGAAACCATCCAGCAGATTCCTTATGGAGAGTTCCGCAGTTATAAATGGATCGCAGAGCAGATAGGGAAACCGAAGGCAGTTCGGGCAGTTGGCAACGCAGTTGGCACAAATCCTGTTGCTATTCTCAACCCGTGTCATCGTGTTATCAGGAGCAATGGAGCCCTTGGCGGCTATGGCGGCGGATTAGATCGGAAACGCCAATTGTTAGCACTCGAAGGGCAGGCACTCGAAAAATTGAAGTCGAATACCAACTTGGCGCAAATATCAAGATAGGTTTTTGGGAGTTTTATTTAAATGATTGTTGAGAAAAAATTAGGCAAATCCACACAAGCCATCCATGCGGGTGAAAGCCACCTCTCCGCCCTCGAAAAAAGTGGCATACCGCTTTTACCGCCTATCTATCAGAACAGTACTTTCCGGTTCACAACAGCCGCTGAATGTGCGGAAGCGTTCCGAGACGAAGAGAGCGGTTATGTCTATACCCGTTGGGGTAACCCGACACAGGATGTATTAGAAAAGAAACTCGCTGTTTTGGAGGCGGGCGAAGCTGCACTTGCAACGGCATCGGGCATGGGAGCCGTCAGCACGGCACTACTGACCGCCTTAGCCGACGGCGGACATGTCGTCGCTATGGCGAATCTCTATTCTGCCACATTCCAAATTCTCAACGAAGACCTTCGACAGTTTGGAATTGAGACGACTTTTGTTGATGTCACAGATCTGACGCAAATTGAACGCGCTATCAAGATGGATACGAAAGTCCTGTATCTCGAAAGTCCAACAAACCCGCTCCTGAAGCTGATAGATTTGCGCGGTGCAGCCGAGGTTGCAAAGGCACACGGACTCATCTCAATTATCGATAACACATTCGCGACCCCCTGCGGGCAGCAACCGATTAACTTCGGTATTGATGTTGTTGTTCATAGTATGACGAAATATCTGAGTGGCACCGGTGCAGTCATCGCTGGGGCAGTCATCGGAGAAAAGGAATTCGTCACACGCGTGAAAAAAGGGGCGTTACGTAACTTCGGTGCTGTCATTAGTCCATTCAACGCATGGCTCACCTTGCAAGGCATCACGACGTTACCTATCCGATTCGCACGGCACTGTGAGAATGCAGGACAAGTTGCAGAATTTCTGGAAGCACATCCAGCGGTGGCATGGGTGCGGTACCCGGGCTTGCAGAGTCATCCCCAATATGAATTGGCGCGACGGCAGATGGAAGCCTTCGGGGGTATGATTACATTCGAACTGAAAGGTGGACGCACCGCAGGGGAACACCTCGTTGATCGTCTTGAACGATGCGCGCTTGCTGTCAGCCTCGGAGATGTACGGACACTCATCTGCCATCCTGCATCAACGACGCACTCACACGTCCCCTCAGAAATCCGCCAGCAGATCGGAATTACAGACGGCTTGGTCCGAATCTCCGTCGGTTTAGAGGACATTGAAGATATTCTCTCTGATCTCAAGCAAGCCTTAGAGTCCTGTGCTTCTTAAGCTTTGAATATGATTTTCAGTGATGCTATTTGACTGATGGGACGCTTCTCTATGCGGCTCGGGAAAATCTTTCAGGAGTTTCTGATACGCCTCTATTGCTAAATCGGTATCACCGTTGTCCTCATAGATCTTACCGATCCAATATTGCGCTGCACGTCGGTTATCGTAATCGTAGGTACCGTTATCCGCCACCTTCCGATACGCATCAACCGCGCTTGCTATATCCTCGCTGGCGTATGCGATCTGCGCGATATAAACCTGAGCATTGGCGGCATTTTCGTTGCGCGGGTAAAACTCAATTGCTTTCTCAAGTTGGGCAATGGCTTCGTCGTATTTACCGAGCCTTTCATAAGCCCATCCCATGTAGAAGTGCGCATCTTGACCGGCTTTGGTGTCTGGATAGAGATCAATGACTTTCTGGTAGCCGTCAACTGCCTCTTGATATTTCCCCTCCGCAAGATAGGACTGCGGGATACCGAAACTCGCCAAAGGCGCGAGGTCTGGATCGCCGGAATCGACGACGTTTGTGAATTCTACGCGTGCGTTTTCGTATTCCTGCCTCTTAAGATAAATTTCACCCGTAACGTATAAAATCTGATAGAGAAGCGGACTGGTCCGGAACGGTTCCCGAAGCGTGTCAAACTGCGTCAACGCGCTGTTCAACTCGCCCTTCCCGTAGTAGCACATCGCTGTATTAAACTGCGCCTGGTCTGACAAATCGCTACCCGGGTATAATGCTATTAATTGATTGTAAAGCGCGAGTGCCCGATCATAGTAAGCATCAAGGGATTCAAGCGTGCCAGTCGTCTTTAATTCCTCAGCAATCTGATAAGAGGCGAACGCGATGGCATACATGGAATCGTCCGCCCACTCACTGTCAGGGTAATTGTTGATGAGCCGACGGAAAAGGGCGAAAGCCTCTTCATCGGTACGCGGGATGCGTGAAGCGAGTTGATAGATGGCATCATCTGCCCACAGACTGTCAGGATAATTCTCAAAGACCTCACGGTATGCAGCCCGGACCTTCCTTAGACGGTCGGTATCTGGACTATCAAGCGTTATTGGTGGTTCGTCGAGTGCCGTTACCGCTGCCCACGCCTTATCTGCGTTATCGTAGTAGTGTTCATAACTGGTGTTGTCTCCAGTGACACGTCCCAGCCAAAACCCACCAGCAAGCGCGAGCAGAACGCAAATTTCTGCAATTATGAACTTCTTCATTTTCTTCTCCTTGCCTAATATTAGTTCTGAATATACTAACAAGACTTTCAAAATATGTCAAGCGCAGCTTGCACCTTATCGCATAGCACTTTTCGTGCCGATCTGCGTGAGACTGTACGTATAGGAACTTTGCAAACATCCGCAAAATCCTGCACAAAATGGGGCATACTCCAGCACCCAGCTGCACAAAATGGGGCAGTTTTGACAAAAAGTTAGCGGTTGACAGCAATCCGCAAAAATTGATACGACTCTGTCCTTTCTGTTCCGTCCTGTCTCTGAAGTAATGAACGGGATGCTTGCCACCAAATAGCATAGTAGTCCTAACCGCTAAATCGAAAAACAAGAATACTTAATTGTTCTGTTGGATTCCATTAATTGCTTGACAATATACGGGAAGTTTGATATAATTGGTAAAAGACAATATAGGTTTTCATTTTTTTCACAAGACATAAACGCGATCTTACATACTTGTAAATCGCCACACTCTAAAGATCTCTTCAATAGAGGTCTCATTATAAAAGAGAGGATTATAGTGCGTAAATTCTTGTTTCGCATTTCCGCGTTAGTTTTCGCAATTTCATTAGTGACACCACTACTTGCAGACAATCACCAGAGTATCCTAGACAAAGTTAAAAACAGGGGGAAATTAGTCTGTGGCGTACACGGCGGTTTACCGGGGTTCGGTTTCCTCGGTGAAGATGGTAAATGGAGCGGTTTTGACGCGGATTTCGGGCGTGCAATCGCTGCAGCCGTGCTCGGCGACCCTGATAAAGTTGAATTTGTACCCTTAAATGCTGCAGAACGTTTTACTGCACTTCAAACAGGTGAAATAGATGTCTTAATCCGAAACACCACATGGACGCTTAGCCGCGATGCCGAGCTGAGCACTGACTTCACACCCCCGACATTTTACGACGGACAAGGCTTCATGCTGCCCAAATCCCTTAATATAAAATCTATTAAGGAGTTGGCAGGAGCAAGCATTGGTGTTACCGCAGGTAGCACAACCGAGTTAAACCTTGCAGATACAATGCGGTCATTAGGCATTGAATTCAAACCGGTTGTTTACGCCGACATTGATACCCTTTATAGTAGCTATGATGCCGGACGTGTAGATGTTGTTACCAGTGACAAGTCGCAACTTGTTGCGCGGCGTAAGGATCTAAAAAACCCAGACGACCATGTTGTTTTGGATGTAACGATCTCAAAGGAGCCGTTGGGGCCCCTCACCATTCACGGTGATAATAAATGGAATGATGCCGTGAGTTGGGTTGTTTACGCAACGTTTTTCGCAGAAGAACACAATATTACGCAGGAAAATGTCAAGACCTTAAAAACCGATAATCCCGAAATTAAACGTTTTTTGGGTGAATCCGGTGAAATGGGCGAAAAACTTGGACTTCCTGCAGACTGGGCAAAACAGATCATTATGGCTGTCGGGAACTATGGGGAGATCTTTGAGCGTAACCTCACACCTATTGGCCTGCCGCGTGGCGTTAATAAACCCTGGACGCAGGGTGGTTTGCTCTATGCAATGCCGTTCCGTTAGATTTTGATTGTAAGGATACCCCTGTTTTGAATGCGCGCTGACTTAGGCGCGCATCTATTATTGTCCTGTCTACCTTTTAAATTGTAGATGGATTCGTTCGTGGTAGGGCGAGATTCACTCGTCCTATACACCCAAAAATGACCGCAATTTGTAACCAGACAGAACACTACCTTTATAATTATGATGGAAGATAATTCACATAAGATCCTATCAGATAAAATCCCATTCTATCGAGACATTCGGTTTCTAAAAGTATTTTTTCAGATACTTTTCGTTATCGGCATCATTCTGCTAACAGGATTCCTATACGTAAATATGCTAAATGGGCTCAGTAGACAGGGCATAGAACTGGGTCTGAATTTTCTAAACAGTGAAGCAGGATTTGAATTATCCGAAGGAATTGATTTTGAGCCTTCGGAAACGTATCTCAAAGCATTTTGGGTGGGTATCGTTAACACAATCAAGATAAGTATTATTGGGATATTTTGTGCGACTGTTATCGGTTTCTTTTTTGGAATTGCTCGCCTTTCCAACAATTGGCTAATCCGTCAAATAGCATCTGTTTATGTAGAATGTTTTCGTAATATTCCGCTCCTACTACAGATCCTGTTTTGGTATGCGCTAACGCGGGTACTTCCTGTTGTGCGAGAGAGTATTAGTTTTTTCAATAGCATTTTCATTAACAATCGTGGTGTATACTTTGCTTTCGTTGAACGAGCTGATGGATTTAACGCTTGGTTGTGGTATCTTCTATCGGGTAGCATCTTAGCGATTTTTGTTGTGCTCGGTTTTGCAGCATTCCGTTATTTCTTTCGGTTTCGTGAACTTCAACAAACAGCCCGGCCTTCCTTTATCTCCAATATAACCTTTGGCGCGAAGTGGGCTGCTGCCCCTATTTTCTTAATAGTCGCTATTGTAGGATGGTTCTTAACCCCAGAGCAACCTTTTGCTGTAACACGTCCTGCGTTACAAGGGTTTAACTTCGTCGGCGGGATGAGTTTTTCACCGGAGTTTTCTGCCCTCTTAATTGGCCTCGCTGTCTATACAAGTGCATTTATTGCAGAAGTGGTGAGAAGCGGTATACAAGCAGTGGTAAGGGGACAGCGGGAGGCAGCCAGAGCTGTCGGTTTGAAAGAATCACAAGTATTGCGTTTAGTCGTTATACCTCAAGCTATTCCTATAATTGTGCCGCCGCTCACCAGTCAATATCTCAACCTTGCCAAGAACTCGAGTCTTGCAATTTTCATTGGCTTCCCTGACCTGTTTATGGTTGGAGAAACAATGATTAATCAGACGGGACAATCTATTCCTGTCTTTGCTATGATTATGGTGAGTTATCTCATCATGAGTCTAACGACATCTGCTTTCATGAATTGGTATAACCGTAGAATAACCCGGGTTGGTAAATAAAAGTAAAAAAAGGATAGAAAAGTGGAAAATTTGGCATTTACACAAGAAGTCAAACCCCCAAATACCCAAAAAGGTCCTGTGAAATGGTTAAAAGATAACCTGTTTAGCACATGGTATAATAGCATTTTAACCTGTTTAGGTCTTGTAATTCTATTCTTTGTTTTTAAGAGTGTTTTCACATGGGTATTCACACAAGCAAATTGGAAAGTTATCCCCGCTAACTTGCAAATCTTGTCCATCGGTTCTTATCCTTTAGAACAGATATGGAGAGTTTCCAGTGTTATATATGGGTTGGCAGTCTTATTGGGACTGAGTGCCGGCATTTGGAATGGATTGACTCGGCAAATTACAGTTGCTATCGGTTGCATTGGTGCGATCATACTCCTTTTACCTTTTCATATATCTGTCCGAGAACACGCGCTAATAGCAAATGTTATCATCGCAGTATGTTTCGCGATTGGACGAGACAGGGATAATTGGAAACGTTGGGTAGTGATAGGTTGGGTACTCTCCTTTCCGTGGACGATGATAATGTTGCATGGTTTCGGTGCCGACACCGTAACGACAACAAATTGGGGTGGTCTTCTCCTTACACTGATTTTGGCTGCTATTGGGATCCTTGCTTGCTTTCCACTCGGGGTGCTATTGGCACTCGGCCGGAGAAGTCAACTACCAGCGATAAGATGGGTCTCCACGATATATATTGAGACGGTTCGTGGTGTACCTTTGATAACTTTACTGTTTATGGGGAGTCTATTGTTACCAATTTTTATGCCTGGTGATTTTCAACTGGATAAAGTTATACGCGCTATGGTTGTGCTAACGCTTTTCTCTGCTGCATACATGGCAGAGAACGTGCGTGGTGGACTTCAAGCGATCCCGCCAGGACAAGTTGAGGCTGCGCAAGCAGTCGGCCTTACTTATCCCAAAACGATGCTATTTATCGATCTTCCACAAGCACTACGATCTGTTATTCCAGCGATCGTGGGACAATTCATCGCACTTTTTAAGGATACCTCTTTGGTATCTGTTGTCGGACTGCTTGATCTATTAGGAATAGGCAGAAGCATTCTCGGGAATCCAGACTGGCAAGGACTCCAACCTGAGGTATATCTATTTATTGCGGTTATCTATTTTATCTTTTGTTATGCAATGTCTTTTGTTAGCCAGAAAGTTGAAGCAGATTTAGGCATCGGAAAGCATTAGGAATTCGTTATGATCGAAGGAGGAACCAGAAGATGGCTGAAAACGAAAATACAACGAATGACCCAATTATTATATGTGAAGACGTACACAAATGGTTTGACGATTTTCATGTCCTCAAAGGAATTACCACCACCTTCAAAAAGGGTGAAAAGGCGGTCATCTGTGGTCCCTCTGGATCAGGAAAATCCACGTTTATCCGAACTATCAATCACCTTGAGGAACATCAGCGCGGCACAATCATTGTTGATGGAATTGAGCTTAGCAATGATCTGCGGAATATCAATCTCATCCGTCAGGAAGTCGGTATGGTTTTCCAACAGTTCAATCTCTTCCCACACTTGACTAATCTCAAGAATATAACTTTAGGTCCAATCCAAGTGCGGAAGATGTCAAAAAGCGCAGCGGAGGAAGCCGCTTTGGCTCTGTTAGAGCGGATGGATATTGCTGACCAAGCCTATAAATACCCGGCAGAAATATCGGGTGGACAACAGCAACGCGTCGCAATCGCAAGGGCATTGGCAATGGAACCAAAGATTATGCTGTTCGATGAACCCACAAGTGCACTTGATCCAGAGATGATCTCAGAAGTATTAGATGTGATGCGTGAACTTGCACATTCCGGTATGACGATGTTGGTTGTTACACATGAAATGGGATTTGCCCGCGAAGTGGCTGATCGGATCATGTTCTTCGATGAAGGTGTGGTCATAGAGGAAGCCGCACCGGCAGATTTCTTTGACAACCCCCAGCACGAACGTACGAAACTTTTCATCTCACAAACACTGCAACATTAGGAACATATTACAAACATTATCCCTATATATCGTAGGTCGGGTAGCGCGCATCGAAACCCCACATGCCACGTGCCGTTTGCAAATTTAACGCAATCATTATTAAATCGAAAACCCCTTCTGTTTAGCAGGCTGCTTGCAGCAGCGTAATCGGAATCGTTTCGGAGATTGAAGGCGTATATGATGAAATCAGGAGGATGTTGCTAACTGGTGGGCGTTGGAGAATATCTAAGACAATGTCTCGAAGTTCCTCAGACAATTCGGTTAAGCCGGTGAGAGGGAAACTTCGGGGGCCTATATCCGTTTTCTGGGCAAGTAAAGAGTACTCCAGAAAGGTCAACCCAACAGCCTTACGCTCCTGTTTGTTGAGTCGTAGTAAAATATGGGGGGTCAATTCAATGCCTGTTGCGTGTTCACTGGGGGCAAACGAGACATACAACGTGTCACTTACTTCATCGTAGTTAGAAACTGATTGCTCCATAATTTTTTATCCAATCCTTTTCTGATAAGCTGTAACAATATAGTTATTTGGGATAGGATCGCCATTTGAACTTTCGCGAAACCGGAAAAGGACAATTGCTGTAATATGTGTATTATCTGCTGGCAAATTGACGAAAGCATTCGTATATCGGTACTTTTGTGGGTTCAACGAATCTTGTTTTCGCCTACCATACTGAATTGTAGCTTTTAGTTGTTCTTCACAGTTTGCCATATCTGGATGATTAATTGCGGCAGTAATATGTTGCCACCGTTCATGCGTTAGATAAATTTCGTTTCTATATCGGTCATGGATTTTCCAACGTAGGCCAGTTGCAGTCATGTATTCCCTCTTCAGGTGTCTAAACGCTAATTTTCAATCTATCTATTATACCATACAAAATAAGTGAAAGCAAAATATGATTTTTCAAAGGATGAACGCGGTAAATTCTATAATTCAAAAACCGTTTTTAACATCCGCAACGCTCATAAAAAGACGTAGTACCAAAGATGCGGTTGAATAACAAAATAGCCATTGTCACAGGAGCGGGACGCGGTATCGGCAAAGCCGTGGCACTTCGGTTTGCTGAAGAAGGGGCTAAAGTCATCGTTGATGACGTGAACGATACTATTGGCACTGAGACTGTCGCTACGATCACTGATGCAGGCGGCGAGGCGCTGTTTATTAACGCCGATGTCTCCGATGTAGTGGATGCCCAAAGACTCATTACCGAGACCGTTGATATCTACGGAACAGTCGATATTCTGGTTAACAACGCCATCTGTTCGACAACCGATGTTCTCAACAACAACTGGGAAGCGAACTTGGCGGTCGCACTCCAAGGCACAAGTCACTGTTCCGACGCGGCTATCCCTGTGATGCAACAGAATAGTGGGGGCAGTATTGTTAACATCGCCTCTGTCAACGGACTCATTGGGTTACAAGGTATCCATGCCTATTCTGCTGCAAAAGGCGGCGTTATCGCATTGACCCGCTCCATGGCAGTCGCACACGGCAAAGACAACATCCGTATCAACTGTATCTGTCCCGGCACGATTCAGACCGAAGTGTGGGAACCGATGATTGAACGCAACCCCCAAATATTAGATGAAATAACGCCGTGGTACCCGTTAGGACGAATCGGACAACCCGTTGACATCGCAAACGCAGCGTTGTTCCTCGCCTCCGATGAAGCCAGTTTCGCGACAGGCGCAGTCTTTGTCATTGACGGCGGCTTAACAGCAGGCAATCACCAATTTCCGATTTGATGGGTTTTCATAAAACCATACCCGGACTTCTTTCAAAATTACAATTAAGCGTTCACATCCTATCATACCGCTAAATCAACATTGAGGTAAAAGATGAAATTTAACATCACAAACTTCGATAACGGTTTCTTAGGACTATTGAGTTCAGTGACTGTGTTCTGGGGAGTTGTGGTCGCGGTTTTCGGTATCTTGGTAAAGATCGTCTTCGCAATAGCAGTCTATCGAGATGCTGTCCGTTTGGATCGGACGCGAACGTTGATTATCGTCGGTCCTGTGATATGGGGTATAGCGACCCTTTTTGGTGGTGTCGTTACAGCCGCGATCTATTGGGCAATGCACCATTCACGCCTAAATTCAGATATCCCGATCACTTCTACAGAAACGACTGAAACCGAAGAATCAGTATGACTGAATTTGAGAAGCAGAAATATCCGCAAGGATACTTAGAGCAGTGTCGGCATCCTGAAATCCAAGCACTCCGTCCCAAAACAGAAGGCCCCCAAGAGATATGGATACCGACATCCGAACAACTTCAGCAACTCTTAACAGAGAAACTCCCGTACCCGGATCGGTTCCTTTTGCAACGCACCGTAGACGGCTGGGAATACCAGACCTATTTTCGTGAATGGGCTGCCGATTACGGCACCTATATTGATACACATCGACAGTTCTCAGGCACCGATGCTGAAAGCGTGCTTTTGCAGGCACTCATGGCACTGCTCGGTATCGGCGAACGGTGGATGGTTTAGTTAGGGGAATTTATGAATTTTAGACAAGTACTTACAACGGTTGAAGCGTATAAACGACAAGACATCTCGCTTGAAACCTTAACAACACTCCTAAACGACACATTCGGCGATTGGCTCGCATCGCAAGGCGTAAGTTCTCTGACGATGTTCGGAGATAACACATTATGTCTGAACGTGAGAGGCGAGTTAAAACACACCACCTCAGTAAACGGCATAAAAACACACTCCCGATTTCTTGTAATTTCGCTGGACCAAGTGGATGACAATCCAGAGGCGATAGCGGATGTACTCAAAGGCTATAGTTTAGCGGGGGATGGTGCTTACGTCTGGGTTATCCCGGATGGCTACATGGCGGCACTCACGCCAGCAGAACAGGAATGGGAAGCACACGGTGGTGGCTATTTCTCACACGAGTCTATATGTATTTCTAATACCGCCGATATTGACACCCGTTGTCTCTTAGAGGTGCTTTACGAAGATATCACGCTGGAGAACGTCTCTTGTGCGTTTGACGTGCCAGCGCATCGTTCGGTGCATTACCGACTCGATAAACTTAAGAACGAAAACGGCGAACCATTGATTGCCAAAGATGCCCCTGTCAGTTACAAAATTACGAGCCGCGATGCCCGGATTGTCGTCCAAGGTTCGCGTATCCTGACGAGCGGCGAGAACAGTGCGTTTGCCAGTTTCGGAACCGTGATGGCGTGGTGCCCGCAATAGGGCTTGGCATCTGCCGCAGCTTGCGTTAAACTTAACATATTGCCAAGCATAAACACAACTTCATTCTTTGCTTGATGCAACACAGGCTAAAAGGGAAAGAACATTCAAATGAAACCTGAATATAAACCGTTATCTGCCGAAGCTTACTTCATAGCCGGCAATGCAAAAAGTAAGTTGGGTGACCATAAAGGTGCTATCGCCGACTACAATGAGGCGATTCGCCAAAAGCCAGATTTTGCGCGTGCCTATTACAATCGGGGAGACGTGAAGTACAAACTGGGTGAGGTCTCGGAAGCAACGATAGATTTCCAAATCGCAGGAAAACTCGCAAAACAAACTCGCGATGTCAGCCTCACAGTCACCGTTGAACAGAAACTACAACTCCGCAGAATTACTTCCGATCCTGGCAAATGCGGCGGACGTCCTTGTATCCGAGGCATGCGGATTCGGGTTACTGATGTTTTGGGGTTACTTGCGAACGGCATGTCCTTTAAAGAGATTCTTGAAGAAATGCCGGATTTGGAAGCCGAAGATATTCTGGCATGCCTCCAGTTCGCCGCACATGCGATGGACGCGCCTGTAACCACGACATGAAGTTTTGGATTGATGCGCAACTTTCTCCCGCCCTAGCCTCATGGATCACCGACACTTTTGCAGTTGAAGCATTTTCTGTCCAACGACTTGGGTTCCGAGATGCAAGTGACGAAAAAATTTTCCTTGCAGCCCGATCCGAAAAAGCGATTGTGATAACTAAAGACCAAGACTTTGTACAACTGTTAAAGAGGTTTGGTTCTCCACCACAAGTTATTTGGGTAACGTGCGGCAACGTATCAAATGCCCAAATGCGTGATATTTTGCGTCGAGACTTCCAAAGGACACTTTTACTTTTGCAACAAGGTCAATCCTTGGTAGAAATCCCTGATCTTACCTATGCCAGTCGTTCTTGACTCAATATTCCTGAATAAGCGAGCCGAGATTCTATTTCACGACCAACATCTTCCCTGTTCCCGTGAAATCACCAGCGGTGAGCGTATAAAAATAGACACCGCCCGCGACCTGTTCGCCTGTGTTGTTTTTCCCATCCCAATGGGCTGCTGTGGACTTGGACGTATAGTAACCCGCGGCCTGATGCCCTAAATCTAGCGTCCACACGTTTGTGCCGTCGGCGGCATAGATAGCGATTTTGACATCTGTGGGTTTTGCCAACTGATAGGGTATCCACGTCTCTGGGTTGAACGGATTCGGGTAATTTGCGAACAGTGCTGTTTTCATTTCTGTTTTGTCTGACTTCAAGATTTCTATCAAGAGATTTTCAAGGCGTGTGATGCCTCTTTGGAATTCGACGGATCCATCGTATGCTGTCCATGCCATATCTATCCATTGCTGGACTAATTCGGGCGAGATAGGTGCGTCCGGGGGGTCCTCTACTGGCGCGTTTATGGCATTGACAACCTCCATGAGGTCACTTATATCGACGACCCCATCGTCGTTTATATCCTCATTTACACGTCGTCCACCGGGCTTTGAGGCGAGAAGTGTATCAAACATGCGTACGACCTGAAGCATATCAAGGATACTGACTTTCCCATCTGCATCTACATCTGCTATGGGGTACTCTGCTATCGGGATGATTGCTGTATCAGGCGGGATAATTGTAAAATCGGCAGCCCTATCGAACCCGAAAAATCCACTCTACCAGCCCGTGCCTTCATAAACTGCGGTTAGCAGTCTGTTTGTTCCTGCTTTAAAGGTAACAGGGAATTGATCTTGATAGTTCCAATCTTGGGCATCTCGGTTAACCGCCTGCGTATGCACCAAATTACCGTTGAGCCAAACCTTCACTGCGTCGCCGCTACCGACATGCATTGTTGTCTGCTGCTCCCGTGGTGAATCGAAAGTCAACAGCCCATAAGCGACATGATGATCCACATTGCCGAACGCCAAGCCGGTCTCGTTCGCCATCTCGTTGAGATTATTGCCACTGGACGATAGCCAACTTGCAGCCCAAACCTTATCGCCGACGCTGTTGCCCAGTGTCGCACCATCGCTCGCTACCGACAGTTCTGTGACTTGATCACCGCTCGCTTGTTTAAGAAAGTCTATGCCCGAAGATGCAGCATCCGCTCCCGATCTATTCCCTGTCGGGACGATCATCCACAGCCACTCCCCCCTTAATTTTGAGGGTGCCCCCGTGAAGCCGGGGTTGTCGTGCCGAACAATACTGACATTTGCGGGTAAAGCATCCAACGGCGAAAAGTCCAATATCTCATTGTCTGTAAGTTCAACGTATGTCAACTTTTTCAAAGCCGCGAGCGGCTCAACATCGGATACTTGGTTATGCCTAAGATTCAACCGTGTCAGGCTCGTTAAACCCGCCAAGGGTGTGATGTCGTCAATCTCATTACCGACGAGATACAGTTCCCTCAAGTGCGTTAATCCCGCTAACTCCGAGAGATCTGATAACTCACCGCCACAAATATCAAGAACTATAAGTTTCGGTAATTCCACAAACGGGGAGAGGTCAGGGATCGGCGTGCCCCAAGAGCGAAACCTTTGCAGATTCATTAAACCGCTAAAAGGCGACATATCCTCAACTTCCGGGTTATCGTTCATACGTATATCCCTCAACGTTGTCAGACTCGCGAGGGGTGAATAATCACTTATGTCATTGACACTTACGTCCAAGAACTCCAATTGAATCAATCCTTCAAGCGGTGTCAGATCCCATATCAGACTATGCGTCACGATAAGTACTCTCAAATTAGTCAATCCAGCGATTGGCGATAAGTCCTCTAGGTTACTGCCTCTCAACTCCAAATGCTGCAATTTATTCAGTCCGGAGAGGGGCGATACATCGAAAATCAGGGTGTCCCGAAAGTTAATTCTTTCGATGTTTGTGGCGGACTCAAGTCCTGTCAAGTCACTGATATCCGAATCGTGCCTTTCAATCACTCGCAATGTCGCCATCTCCTCCGTTGTAATCGTGGCGTTCGGGGCTTTACCGAGTGCCGTAGCGATCACAGCATGCAAATTTGTGTCTGGAATGTCAACATTTTGGGCAGATGCACCGAACGGAATTAAGATTAATATCGCGGAAAGAAATATACGTTTCATTTCATTCGCCTCCTATTTGCGTATCAACATTTTTCGTGTTGCCGTGAAATCGCCTGCAGTGAACGTGTAAAAATAAACACCACTTGCAACAGATTCACCCACTGCGTTTTTACCGTCCCAATACGCCGCACGACTTCTGTTCGTATAGATACCAGGGGCCTGAACCCCCAAATCAAGTTTCCGAATAAACCTTCCGTCTGCAGTGTAGATTTTCAGTATAACCGCTGCAGTTTCCGAGAGTTGATACGGAATATATGTCTCCGGATTAAAGGGATTCGGGTAGTTGGCGAGCAGGGCGGTCACTTCTGGAATAACATCGGTTTTCCACATTGGTGAGGCGGGCGGAACCCCCACAACTATGGTCATTTCTGGGAGGGGTACATGGAGTTTCATTTTCTCACCCCTACGATCCCCAGCTAGGAAATTCTCCACCCCTAAACGGCTTTCTCCGTCCTTCAGCACCGTAAAATCAATTGAGAGCAGCGTCCCGTGTCTACTCATCGAAGCCCCTTTAGAAAGTTGCAAGGCTTGAATGTCGGTGATTTTGCCATCCCCGTTTTCAATGCTGCCTTCCTGAAAAAAGGTCTCTCCATCGTTCTGCTTCAGGTAATCGCCCTCGGCCACGCTGTTCGCTTTTAGGACAGCGGGGTCAAACACGATATCTGTCTGCCATCCGGCTAACTTGTCCATATTTTCTGTTTTCAGATGCACAGTGAATGTATCGCCGACCGAGAACTGCGTTGCCTCTGTGGAAAAACTGAAACGTGCGGGTGGATTGAATACCTCATATTTTGCATCGGGTGCGAACCCAAAGAACCCACTAAATGCCCCGTGCCCGTGATTATCCAGGGCAACTAACAACACATTCTGCCCTTGTTTCAGGGTTACAGAGAAGAAATCCTGGTAATCGTTAGATCCACGGTTAACAAACGCCTTGTGCACCAGCTCACCATTAAGCCAGACTTTGACAGCATCACCGCTCCCAACGAGCATTGTTGTCTGTTGTTCTTCGGGTGAATCCAAGATGACAGAGCCATAAATAATATGGTCGTATATTTCCTCTCCTGTTCCCCAGCCCAGGTCATCTGTCATCTCGTTGATGTTATTTCCACTTGTGGCAGAAAGCGAATGCAACCTCCAGGCTCCCTTTCCGACGGTTTTTCCTTCCTTCGCGCCGTTAGTGGCTACCTTGATTTCTGTTGCAGCACCGCCTGTTGCCCGCGATAGAAAATCTGTTTTGTCATCAAGCCGCGTCCCAGGAACGATCGCCCACAACCACGGGCCCGTTATTTTGGTACCCCCTGCGGGAAATCCCACATTGCCTTCCATCCTAACAAATGTCTCGTCAGGCAATGCGTCTAATGGCGAAAAATCAGAAATCTTGTTGTTGCGGAGATCGAGGCGTTCCAAATTCTTTAGTTCCGCAAGGTCGGATACATCTGATATGGTATTATTTTCAAGGTAAAGCACTTCCAATCGTGATAATTCTGCCAGCGGGGACACATCTTCAATGAAATTCGCATCCAGGTTCAACGTTTTCAACCGTGTTAACTTCGCTAATTCGGATACGTCCGATATGGAGTTGTTAACGAGTTCTAACCAGTCCAGCTGTGTCAATTCTGCCAACGGGGAAAGGTCTGAAATGTTGCATCCGTGAATCACCAAGCGTCTCAGTGCTTTTAATCCCTTCAGAGAAGGGATAGCCGATATGGATTTATCGTTGCCAAATTCTATCCATCGCAATCTGCGTAACTTCTCCAAAGCGGAGAAATCCGAAATAGGGGTCCGCCAAGCGGCTATCCCTTCCAAGCGGCTGAGGCTTGCCAGAGGAGACACATCCGATACCGGGTTGCCACTAATCCCTATCTCTATCAACCTCACCAACGTTGCCAATGGCGAAAGGTCTTCAATGGCGTTCTCCTCAAGTCCCATCCAATTGATTTGTTGGGTTAAGTTCGACAGTGGCAATACATTGGTTATTCTGTTTCCGCGGAGTTTTATATTATTTAGCTTCGTCAATCCTGCCAACGGTGTTAGGTCCGCTATCTCGTTCCGTCGCAGTTCTATTCGCTCAAGGTTCGTGGCATGCTCCAGTCCCGTTAAGTCGCGAATGCCCCGATCATCTGCAACAAGCGTCCGTAACCTTGTCATGTCTGTTGAGGTAATCGCAGCCCCCGCAGGTTTGCCTAATGTCTCAGCGATAGCTGCATGCAGATTCGTATCCCGGATGTAGACACCGCCTGTCGAGGTCGGCTGCGTTGAGGTACCTCCATCGGTTGTGGGGCGAAGGGTGTCCTCGGTTTGTAAAGTTAAAATTATACCGCTAAAGTTGTCAGTCCACACATCGCGCTTCACGGTGCTACCTGTCAGCAGACTCGCTAAACCTAAATTCTGTAAACTCGACTTCTCATCTATCTCGCCCAAAAATACATCGGTTTCTAAACCGACAGCAGCCGCAGCATGCGCCGCATCAAGAGGTTCCTGAAATGCTTCGTAGGAACGATGCACAGGTTCTATATTCTCAAACGCACCCTCTGGCGGCGCAAGTACTGTCAACGCAAGTGCTTCCTGATACCGCTCCATATCTTCCTTAACGAGATCATCCATCACCGACTGCTCCACATACAGCCGCAAGGCGTGAACCTTGTTAAAATCAGGTGCCTCCGTCGTCTCAATCGTCGCCCGCACCTCATCTTCAAACGTCTTCATCCCGTCCGTGTGGCACCCGATACATGAGAGACCGTTCCGAACTGCAGGATCGCTCGCTCCATCAACAAAAACAATATCTGTCGGGGCAACATCTATCCGATTCCCGGGGCCATCCGAAATATAATACGCTTGCAAACCGTTCGGCAGATTAAAAATAACTTCTCCACCATCTCTTTGAAAAGACAACGGATGCGTGAAGATATTTTGGGCACCCGCACTCCCCGCAAAGTCGTGACTCTTCCAATACGCACCATACTGAAACTTGTGCCGTTCTACAACGCGATTGTGCTGCGAGACACCGGACTTGTTCGTCCCCGCACGCCAGACGCGCACCCCCGGGGCATCCTCGATATTTCCATCCACATCTATGCGTAACTCCCGCTCAAGTTCCTGTTCCGTTCCGGGGAGTGCCAAGATGTCGTGGTAAAGGGGTGGCAGGGATGCCGTGGCAAGAAACCAATCTACATACACAAACGGCACCTGACAATCCATCTCTGTCTGGAGATGTGTCAGTTTTTCTAACAGTCCCGCTTGCGTTGTGGCATCGAACTCCAGGGCATACGGATAGGCCCCTTCCATCTGCGGCCATGCATTGCGGATATCCCACTCATAGGCGCGGAGATCGATGTAGAAAATCGTTCCCGCTTCGTCAATAGGTTGCGGATTGACAATGTCACTCCCCCAAGAGAGGCTATTGACGAGTTTCGAGAGGGCGTTCCCATACAGACCGAGTTCATCTGGTCCTACGCCTGCGTTATAGAGATGAGTCATCGTAAAATAACGTGCGAAGCGGTGGATAAAGGGGTCTAGTGTTTCCAGATGGTCCTCAATAGCCGTGAGCATCGTCTCCTGAGAGATGAACGGAGTACCATCAGGTCCGGGGTCGGTATCCCAAGGGGCCGCGCCTTCGGCAATCCAACGTTCTATGATAGCAATCTCCTGTTCGGGGAGGGGTGGCTGTCCCCATGGCATCCGTAGTGCGTCATCTTCTGTAATTAACCGCTGATAGAACGTAGAGCCTTCAGGATCTCCTGGAATGATCGCGCCGCCGGGTGCTGTCAAGGCAGCATGGTCAATGAGGAGCGTCTCCTTAAAGCTACCACTCTCCCCGTGGCAGTTGCTGCAATGATGTTCAATGAGGGTGTATGCGTGTTGAGCAAGGTTTTCTTGTGCATCGGCAGATACAGACACCAACATACCTATCCATACAGACACTAAAACAATAACATATCTATTTTTCTTCATGCGTCCATTCCTTTGGTGTTATTTGTAATGATACCCCTTGCAAACCGGGGTAATGTAGTAAAATCCGAAAATACATGCACACTTTTAGGA
>RKRO01000494.1 GCA_007571355.1 Candidatus Poribacteria bacterium
CTGCAAGGAACATTAAAAATATGAAAATTTCAGTCTGGGATGGCGGACTTTCAGAGAGCTATCTTAAACAGGTTACACAACTCGGTGCCGATTGCATCGACTTCGGGAACGGTGCCTCTTTCCCCGGCGTTAACGAGCAGGGGTACCCCGACTTAGACGAACTCCTGCAAATCAAGAAACGTATCCGTTCTTGGGGACTCGACATCAACCGCGTAACGCTCCCGAACATCACAGAGCAGTTCATGACCGGACAACCGGGCAGTGAGAAAGAACTTGAGAACACTTGCAACGCGCTCCGGGTTTTCGCTGAAGCCGGTGTACCAATTGCACGTCAACGGTTCTGGGGCGATACGTTTGATTATCTCATGACGCGTTATTCCGCCGTTCACAGAGGCGGATATACCTCACGCGGTGAAAGCCGTGCCGCAACCAAGAATCCACCCGACACGCCGACGATGGAGACACTCGACGCATGGTGGAAACGTTTCACTGAGGTCTACGGTGCCCTCGTCCCTATCGCCGATGAACACGACATCAAGCTCGCTATCCATCCATCAGATGTCCCGAACCCAGATACACCACTCGGTAGTCTCGGTTTCCACCGCGTCATCGATGCATTTCCGAGCAAGAATGTCGGTTACCTCTACTGCTGCGGCACGCGCGCTGAAGCCGGGGGCAGCACCATTGTTCTCGACGAAATTAATAACTACGGACGCAAAGGACGCATCTTTATGGTTCATCTCCGCAATGTACGGGGCAGTCTCGCGACAGCGGGTGCGTTTGAAGAGGTCCTCCTTGACGACGGTGATATGAACGTCTTCAAAATCGTCCGAGAATTACAGAAGGTCGGATTTGACGGATGCATCAACGCTGATCACATTCCCAGATTGGAAGGCAATGTTGGGTTAGCCTACTCCGTCGGCTACATCAAGGCACTCTTTGCGGCACTCGTCGCATAACCGAAAATCTATAGGTGTACACAATAGATCCGCTTACTCTTCAGAATCAGGGCGAATGGGATGCTGTTATTCAACAATGTCCGCATACGACTGCCCTCCAAAGCCTGGCATGGCGAGACGCATTAACGGATGCGTTCAGACAACTCAACCCGGTCTATATGCTCATCAAACAGCAAGGTACAGTCGTAGGTGGACTGCCCGCTTTCGTCTTCCAACCAATACCGGGCATCCGTTTATGGCATTCCATGCCATGGAACTTGTTCGGCGGCATACATCTTATGAAAGGGACAGGTTTAAATTCTGAAGTACTCATAACATCTATTGAAGCCGCGGCAATAGAAAACGGATGGTGTGAAATCCGCTGGACTTTGACTCCAGAACACACAACGATCTACGGCGATTTTTTTATCGAAAAAAATTATGAACGAACAGATCACTTCACACACCTTCTGAAAACCGATGGAAACGTTGAGGGACTCTGGCATGCCTACAACAAACGGGTACGCGGCGCGGTGCGGAAGGCAGAAAAATCGGGGGTCAAAGTTACGGAGACTGACAGCGAAGAGGCGTTGTCCGTGTTCTACGACATGTATCGTATGACGGTGAAACGATTAGGCGGAACACCGAAACCGAGAGCACTCATGCGGACGCTCCTACAGCGAAAAATAGCGAAACTCGCCATCGCAAGATATGAAGGGACAATCATTGCGGGACTGCTCTATCTGCGTTTCAACCGAACTGTGACGCTGTGGTGTGAGGCATCTGTCCCTGCGTTCTTGAAGTATCGTCCGAACAATGCCATCTTTCACTATATCATTACAGAGGCGTGTCGTGAAGGATACGAATGGGTCGATTTTGGTGCCTCACCGCCAGAAAACGCAGGGTTAATCGCCCATAAAGAACAATATAAGGCAATTCGAACAGATTTCGCCAGTTACACAAAAGTCGTTTCACCCCTGAAAAGGGCACTCTGGACACAGAGTGAAGGGGCACTCCGTCAGATTTATACGTGGATGCAATGAGACAGGACAGCCTTTTTTACATCATAAAGGAACACCAATGGAGACTATTCGTAAACCCAATTTAATCTTTGTTTTCGGCGACCAGCACCGTCAGTGTGATGTCGGTTGCGCAGGCAACCCACAAGTACAAACACCTGCGATGGACCAACTTGCACAAGAAGGCATGTTCTTCCCGAACACCTTCACGAATGTCCCGATCTGTGTGCCTGCACGCGGATGCCTGATGACAGGCAAATACCCTTTGAACCATAAGGCTGTTTCCAACGATCTACCGCTGCCGTTGTCCGAAACAGGGATCGCAGAGGTTTTCAAAGCAGATGGCTACGCGACCGGCTACATCGGCAAATGGCACCTCGGAGGTATGCCGAGAAACAAGTTCATTACCCCTGAAATGCGGTTCGGCTTTGACCACTGGATCGGATGGAATTGTCATCATAACTATTTCAATGCACCTTACCACGACTCTGATGGGAATCAGATGCAGATTGAAGGTTACGAACCGGACTTCCAGACCGATCAGGCGATCCAATACTGCCGAGATCACGTCGATGAATCTTTCTGTCTCTATATGAGTTGGGGACCGCCGCACAATCCTTATGAACATGTCCCTGAACGCTACAAGGAAATGTATCCACCAGACGAGATTCAGCTGCGTCCGAACGCCGTAGACACGCCCGCGACACGGAAAGATATTTCCGGCTATTACGCTCATATCACGGCTTTAGATGAAAACCTCGGACGCTTGATGGCTGCACTCGACGAACTCGATATCGCGGACGATACCATCCTTGTCTATACATCCGATCACGGCGATATGCTCGGCAGCCACGGACATGTCCGAAAAGAGCGTCCGTGGGAGGAATCGAGTCGTATCCCGTTCATGATCCGCTGGCCTCGTAGGATACCTGCAGGCGTTACCCGCGATACTTTACTAAGCCTCGTCGATTTTATGCCGTCAATGCTATCCTTATGCGACCTACCCATCCCAGAAGGTGTGGAAGGCATCGACCTTTCAGCAGCGATGCTCGGCAAGGCAATTGAGGAACCGCAATCTGTTTTCCTTGGCGTACCGTTACACGGCAGTGAAGGTTTCCACTTCGGTATCCGTGAGTGGCGCGGTGTCCGAACGCATCGCCACACTTATGCACGCCAGTTCGACGGATCAGGTTGGCTCCTATACGACAACGATAACGACCCGTATCAATTGAATAACCTTATTGACGATGCAGATTCACAGGAACTTCGATCAGGATTAGAGGCGGAGCTCCAAGAATGGCTAAACCGAGTCAACGATCCATTCCTCCCCGGAATTGAACACATCCGGCAACTCGGTCTATCTGAACTCTGGAACATCAGCGAGCAGCGATTCGGCGGCGGAAAACCCCGCTGGGCATAATTTCGATGATACGGAACTAACGCGAACCCCAAATTGTTGTTTTCTGTAGAAGCGAGTGTTTTGCTTGGATGTTTTTTGTCGCTCGCGATCTTTATATCACAAACGATTACCGAAATATCTACACATCTTATGCACCACCATGTAATTAACAATATGAGGTACAACCTATGACTGATGAAGAAAAGTTTCGATTCGACTTAACCGGATTCCTCGTTCGTCCGGCGATCCTTGAACGCGCCGAAATCGAGGCAATCGTTGAGCAGATTGACCGGATACATCATGACAAAGAATCTTTACCCCCGGAACACCGCGCCGTCCCTGGCGGGCCCGCGAGCGTACTGATTGATCATCCCAAAGTCCTTGAGGTCCTACACGAAATCATCGGCCCCGATGTTCGGTTGGAGAACTGCTTCTCGGTCTGGCGCGAAAAAGGACGCAGACACGGTGAGCTCCACGGTGGTGGCCCGAGACAAGCAGACCCGATCTTCGGGTATCGCGTCAACAACGGGCGGATCCACGCTGGTATGGTACGCGTCGTCTTTGAACTGACAGATATTTCCAAAGACGATGGCGCGACGCATTTCATCGCTGGCAGTCACAAATCCAACTTCCCGATGCACCCCGATCACATGTCGTTAGAAGAAGGAAAACGGAGTCCGTTCCTAATGTCCTACGAATGTCCCGCTGGCAGTGCGATCTTCTTCACGGAAAACCTGTGTCACGCCGGGCCCGTGTGGCAACGGGAGACCCCTCGTGTGGCAGTGCTAAGCGCGTATGCACACCTTGCAACGCATTGGCACCGGCTCCGGATTTCGCCCGAAGTGCTATCCGCTTTACCGCGTGAAAAGCAGGCGTACTTCCGTGAACCGTGGGTTGCCGATTTTCGTACGCGGCCAGCAACGAGAAACACAATTGAACGGTTCCTCAATAACGACGAACCACCTGTTAATACCGATCACAAACCGTGATTTATAGTGAATGCTAAAAATAATTATGCCCTGTCCCCCCTGGTAGGCGAGGTTCCCTAACCTCGCCATATCAAGCAGTGTAAACTTAATTGTAGGTTTTACTATAAAATGGACAGTGACCAGATTTACCACTTAAGAAAATGAAGAAACGAGTCCTTATTATCGGTTGGGACTGTGCTGCGCCAGAACTCGTCTTTGAGGCATTCAAAGACGATATGCCGAATACACAGCGCTTAATGGAAGAAGGCATCTACGGGGAATTGGAAAGCACGATTCCCCCTATCACCGTGCCAGCGTGGATGTGTATGATGACCAGCCGAGATCCAGGCGAACTCGGCATCTACGGCTTCCGCAACCGCAAAGACTATTCCTATGATGCCTTGACGATTGCCAACGCACACGCGGTGAAAGTACCAACACTCTGGGACTTCTTAGGGCAAGCCGAAAAGAAATCCATCGTTCTCGGTGTACCGCTCACCTATCCTGCCAAACCGTTTCCAGGATGGATGGTCACCAGTTTCCTCACGCCTGACCGCAACTCACACTGGACGTTCCCTCGACGACTCTCACGCGAAATCGCGCAGGTCGCAAGCGACTACATGATCGACATCCCAAACTTCCGGACAGATCAGCGCGCTGAATTGGAACAGCAACTCCTCAAGATGACCACCGAACGTTTCAAACTCGCACGCCATCTCCTGCAAGCAAAGGATTGGGACCTCTTCACGATGGTTGAGATGGGCTCCGACCGTCTCCATCATGCCTTCTGGCGATTCTGGGATAAAACGCACCGGAAATATGAACCGGATTCGCCTTTCTCAGAGACGATGCGGAACTACTACCACACACTCGACGCAGAACTCGGAGAGATGTTAGCAGGCGTTGATGAAGACACCACCGTTATCATTGCTTCAGACCACGGTGCAAAACGGATGGATGGCGGTATCTGCGTCAACGAATGGCTCCAGAAGCACGGTTACTTGAGGCTTAAAACCGAACCACAGGGGATTACCCGCTGGACACCGGATACAGTGGATTGGAAGAAAACGAAGGCATGGGGGGAAGGCGGGTATTACGGACGCATCTTTATAAATGTTAAGGGCAGAGAGCCTCACGGAATCGTCAATGCAGAAGACTATGAAGATGTACGTAATGAATTAAAGGCGCAGCTCGAAGCCATCGTAGACAAAGCCGGAAATAACATCAACACGCGTGTCTTTAAACCTGAGGAGATCTACCGAGAATGTCGAAACATTGCACCCGACCTGATCGTTTATTTCGGGGATCTCTTTTGGCGTTCTGTAGGAAGCGTCGGATACAACAGCATCTACACCTACGAAAACGACACCGGACCCGACGATTGTAACCACGCCGAGATGGGCATTTTCATTCTCAAATCTGCGTCCCATTCCGCTGTAGGAGCAACCTCCCGGTCGCGACATATCGTCAAAAGCATATACGATATTGCACCGACGGTATTGAACGAATTCGGCATTGACATTCCACCAGAGATGCAGGGACAACCGATTTAAACGGTTACCGCTCTCACAATCGCCTTCGCAACAACTTCCGCAGCAAGAATACCAACAGTATTTACACCGCCCCCAGTGTGCGATCCTGTGGCGAGAGCAAAGAGTGTATCTCCATCGAGCATCGTATGTGACGGTCGAATCGCACGCGCCATCCCATCATGTGCCATCTCCGCAACCCGCGTCGCTTCCGCAGGAGATAGCACAGCATTTGTAGCGACAACCCCAATCGTCGTATTTATTCCCGAAACCAAATTCGCATCTAAAAGCCGTTCGGTAACATCCACGAAACCGCCGTTTACTTTCCCTCCCGCAACAATCTCACCGGTATCTGGATGCACAACATTCCCCAGCGCATTCACAACGACGACTGCCGCGACAATCAAACCCGAATCAAGATATTTACACGCCGAACCCACACCCCCTTGAGAAGACGTAACACCTGGTGCCTTACCCACCGTGGCCCCCGTGCCTGCTCCAATAGCACCCATCGCCACGGGTTCATCTGTCGCGTTAAGACACGCTTGATACCCCATTGCCCTGTCGGGACGCACCTTTGCATCACCGACTCCCAAATCGAAAATCACGGCAGCTGGGACAATCGGCACACGAACGGGCCCCGCCGGAAAACCGGCGTTCTGTTCTTCAAGATATTGGACGACACCGCTCGCTGCAGCCAATCCGAAGGCACTTCCGCCGGTCAGTAACACCGCGTGTGCCCTTTGGACCAAGCGTCCGGGGCGGAGGGCTTCTGTCTCGCGCGTCCCGGGAGCAGCACCACGCACATCAACACCTGCCGTTGCGCCTTCTGGACAGAGGATAACGGTACACCCTGTCCGGGCAGTTGCGTCGGTAACATGCCCAACTTTGATTCCATCTATCGCAGTGAGTGTTTGGTTCATTGACTCCATAGCAGCATGCCATACTTTTAATTTTTGCAGATTATTGTAGCGAATTCTGATATGCTCTGCAAGTAGAAACCAACTTCTCTTGTAGCATAGACTGTTAGTCTGTG
>RKRO01000505.1 GCA_007571355.1 Candidatus Poribacteria bacterium
ACAACGAAACTTAATGCGGCGGTGTCTGCGGACTTTCTCCCCTTGCGTTTTACCTTGACGGCCGGGCAGCGGCATGATGTCACGCAAGGTCCGGCGTTGCTAGCGGGCTGCACCTGTAAGTCTGTTGTCGCGGATGCTGCCTATGACTCAGACGCTTTTCGGGCAGCGATTACGGACGAAGGGGCGGAAGCCGTGATTCGCCCTCGCAAAAGTCGCGTTGAAGATCGCCCCTATGCTAAAGAAGTCTATAAACTTCGCAACGTCGTAGAGCGTTTTTTTCACCGCTTGAAACAATATCGGCGTGTCGCTACGCGCGATGATAAATACGCCATCCGATACCTCGGTTTCGTCTATTTTGCAGCTATACTTATCACGACTAAAAAAATGTAAACACTACCTAAAAAATAGTTGGATTGCAAGACGGGCGATAAATCGCCCTACGACGAACAGTTTTACTTGTAGCACGGTAGTTTATAGCACGTCTTGGAATTACTTGGTTGCGTTGCGGCACACGGAGCGCGCCTACTGCTTTCAACCAATCCGCTCGGATTCCAACGTTAACCATTCGCCATATCCACGTGGCATCTCTGTAGGTGTTCCCAATCCCGACTCCTCCCGCCACCTTAACAGCGGGTGTCGCCGATCAGATTGTGGGAGATTCACACGCGTACCATAAGCAGCCGATTCAAAAATCCCCATCATCATCTCAACGATATGTCGTCCCTCGGTGCCGCTGCATGTATGCGGCCTGCCTTCATCTAATGCGTTGACGTAAGCCTCCACGAACCAGTAATCTGCTTCCGCTGCACCACTTTTCGGATTGTAATGCTCAGGATAGATGAGATCCAACGCTTCCCACTGATCGTGTGTTCCATCAGGGAGATAGTGGGGTGTCGGTAGCCACCATGCACCGCCGCTTTTCCAGAAAAGTCGCCCTTCAGTGCCATACAACTCCATAGCATACGCGTCGGTATCCATCTTATGAAACCGATGTTGGAGCAGCGTGCCGGTGACGTGACCTTCATATTGTAATGTTGCTGTGATGTATTCCCCCGCGATGGTTCCCATCCCGCTCGGTGACGGCACCACATCTGTAGGTGTGATCGGTTTTCCACCCGTTGTGAGGTGCGCGACGACGCTTTTACAGCATTTCCCAAAGTGCAGCATGTTATTGAGCATGTGCGTGCCGATGTTCATCAGTCCGTAGCCGCCATAGTAACCTTTCCCACTGCCGTACATATAGCGCAATTCCCCGATTTTCCCTGCATTAAGAGCGCGCGCAAGTGCCTGCATAGATGCGCCAACTCTTCCTTGATGATGCACCGCGACCTGCACCCCTTTCGCTTCCGCTTTGGCGATAACAGCATCCGCTTGCGCAAGGTCTACGCACATCGGTTTTTCTACCTCAATATGAACCCCGTGTTCCAGTACACGCATACACAGATCGTAGTGGAATTCCGTGCCGGTGGGAATCGCGACGATGTCTGGTTGTGTCTGCTGGATCATCTCATCTAAGTCGGTAAATCTGGCAGTAACATTGACTTCCTCACCCAGAGTGTTCAGGCGTTCTTCAATCAGATCGCAGAGCGCAACGATCTCTGTGCGTGGATGTGCATGATATGCGCGTGCTGCTGCGGTACCGCGGCCTCTACATCCCAAAATTCCGATCCGATATGTTTGCATAGTTTCTCCTTCCACCTGTCTGAATCGTTGATGCGGTATTGTAGCACGGTTTGCTTAATCGGTCAATGGTGTTTTGTTTGGCTGTCCGTTGTCAGAAACCGCGATCGGGCGGTCACTTCTACAGAAGAAAAATTGGAACATCTATTTGCGGCGGGACAGATACTCGGATAGCGCATAATCAAACGGGGTCGCGGTATCCATCTGCACATAATCAATCTGGCTGGCACCGCACCCCCGCCGGTAACTCTGGATAAACCCGTTCAGTTTCTCAAGGTAGTCCGCTTTCAAGGTATCCGCTTGCGTTGAAAGCGTCTGTCCGGTCTCCATGTCCCGGAAGACGACAGAGCCGGTATAAGGGAAGGTAAGTTCGGCAGGATCAAGCAGGTGAAAGACGATGACTTCATGTTTTTGGTGGCGGAGATGTTTCAACGCTGAGATGACTTGTGAGGGTTCATCAAGCAGATCCGAGATAACAATGACTAAGCCGCGTCGGACGATCCGTTTGGCGAATTCGTGGAAGAGTCCGCTTAATTGTGTCTCCTGACCCGGCGTTGCGTTCTCTAAAGCGGACATAATCGCGCGGAGATGTGTCGCGGCCCCTCTTGGTGGAATGTACTGCTTAATAGCTGTATCGAAGAGTGCCAACCCGACGGAATCTCGCTGTTTCAGCATAAGATAGGTGAGCGTCGCCGCGAGATAGCAGCCGTATTCAAACTTCGTCAATCCTTCCTCTGCGTGTTTATAGTTCATGGACGCGCTGGTGTCGAGCAGGATATAGGCGCGCAGGTTCGTCTCTTCTTCAAACTTCTTGATGTAATACCGGTCGGATTTTCCGAAGACCTTCCAATCAATATATCGGATCTCATCACCCGGCATATACTGCCGGTGCTCTGCGAATTCCACGCTGAACCCTTGATATGGACTTTTGTGTAACCCCGTAACGAACCCTTCAACGACGAGCCGTGCAACAAGTTCCATCCCGCCAATCCGAGAGAGCGCGACCGGGTCCAAGTATTTATGAGATGTTTGCATATTTTCCTTTCAACAAATTAGTCAAAAACAGCGACTGATACGAGGCGTTTTGACGCAACAGCCCGCTGATCCTGCTTAATACGTTCGATTTCTTTTAGCGGCTGCACCGTCAGATAGCCTCACCACAATTTGGACAATGGATCGTAGGCACCTCTTCAACCTCAACTTTAATTATGGGACGGCACCTTGAAAATATCAGGGGAAACCCAATCGTACATTTTGAAATCGGTGGAAAGGATGTAAAAAAAATAATTCGAATTCTACCGTGACGTGTTTGAGTGGACACAATTCCGTTGGGCGATGCTCCATGATCCGAGTGGCAACAAGCTCGGCGTGTTGCCACGAAGGCTGTAAACTATGTCAGCAGCGGTTTCAGCCAACGCCTCGTCGTTTCGATGTCCATGCCAGTGCGTTCCGCATAATCCGCAACCTGATCCTCACCGATTCTGCCAATGCTGAAGTATCGCGATTCTGGATGCGAGTAATACCAACCGCTCACAGACGCTGCTGGAAACATCGCCAAACTCTCCGTAAGCGTAATCCCTGTGTTCTCTGGGACTTTCAACAAATCAAACAACACCCGTTTTTGGTTGTGATCCGGACATGCAGGATATCCTGGTGCTGGACGGATGCCGCGGTATTTCTCGGCAATCAAGGCATCGTTATTCAACCCCTCATCGCCGGCATATCCCCAAAGCGTTGTGCGGACATGTTCGTGCATCCGCTCCGCGAACGCCTCCGCTAACCGGTCCGCCAACGCCTTCGCCATAATGCTGTTGTAATCGTCATGTTCCCGCTCGAATTCTGCACAAAATTCAGGGACACCGTGTCCCGTCGTCACCGCGAAGGCACCGATATAATCTGGCAATGCTGTCGCTTTCGGTGCGATGAAATCACTAAGGCTGAGGTTCGGTCTGTTAAACGGCTGTTCCGTCTGCTGCCGGAGGTGGTGTAGGGTCGCAATAACCTCCATCCGCGCGGCATCGGCGTAGATTGCAGTCCCATCATTGACACCGTTCGCTGGGAAAAGTCCAACGACTGCCCGCGCACGGAACCGTTTCTCTTCGACGATAAGGCGGAGGAGTGCTTCAGCATCTTTTAAGAGTTTACTCGCCTCCTCACCGACCTCTGGGTTCTCCAATATATTCGGATATTTCCCGCGGAGTCCCCACGTCGTAAAGAACGGACTCCAGTCGATATAATCAACGAGTTCCGCCAAAGGATAGTGGTCGAAAACCTTTGTACCAATCATAGACGGTTTAGGCGGTTGGTAGTTCCGCCACCCCGGTGTGAATTTCCGCGCTTGTGCAACACGAAACGGTAGCAGATTCGCCTGTTTCCGGTTCTTTGCACGGCGTTCGCGAATATCGGCGTATTCTTCACGCGTTTGCGCCATGAATGTCTGCTGCCTTTCGTCGCTCATTAAACCGCTGACAACACCGACACTTCGGGACGCATCTTTAACGTGGATCGTTGAACCTCCGTAAACCGGTTCAATCTGGACAGCCGTATGTACTTTTGAAGTCGTCGCACCGCCAATGAGCAGCGGGATACGGAATCCTTCACGCTCCATCTCTTCAGCGACATAAACCATCTCGTCTAACGAAGGCGTAATGAGTCCACTCAATCCGATAATATCGGCGTTCGCTTTGCGTGCCGCTTCAAGAATCTTGTCTGCAGGTACCATCACACCGAGATCAATGACTTCATAGTTGTTACACCCGAGTACGACTCCGACAATGTTCTTCCCGATGTCGTGGACATCACCTTTCACCGTCGCCATCACGATTTTGCCCCTCGATTGGACGGCACCTTCTGCCTGCTCCTTTTCAATGTACGGAATGAGATGCGCAACCGCTTTTTTCATCACACGCGCACTTTTAACCACTTGCGGCAGGAACATCTTACCGTCCCCAAAAAGTTCACCGACACGGTTCATACCGTCCATCAAGGGCCCCTCAATCACCTGTATCGGACGTTTGTATGTCAGCCGTGCCTCCTCCGTATCTGCGTCAATATATTCGATAATTCCCTCAACGAGCGCGTGGCTGAGCCGTTTTTCAACCGGCAGTTTTCGCCATTTTCGACTCACACGCTTCTTTTTCCCCTTTCCCTGTAGCGTGCCAGCGAGCGTAACGAGCCTGTCGGTCGCATCTGCTCGACGGTTAAACAAGACATCCTCCACCGCTTCGAGAAGTGTTTCGGGGAGATCATCATACACTGCAAGCTGCCCGGCATTGACAATACCCATATCCATACCCGCATGAATCGCGTGGTAGAGAAACGCTGCGTGCATCGCTTCACGGACGGTGTCATTACCTCGGAACGCAAAAGAGATGTTGCTGACCCCACCACTCACCAAAGCGTGTGGACAAGTGGCTTTGATCTCGCGACACGCGTCAATGAACGCCTTCGCGTATGCGTTGTGTTCTTCAATACCAGTTGCGACTGCGAAGATGTTCGGATCAAAGATGATGTCCTCCGGTGGAAACCCGACCTCTTCTGTCAGGAGTCGGTACGCCCTACAGCAGATCTCCACCTTCCGTTCATAGGTATCGGCTTGTCCAGCTTCATCAAACGCCATAACGATAACCGCGGCACCATACCGCCGGATCTGACGCGCCTTTTCTAAAAAATCTTCCGCTCCCGCTTTCAGGCTAATAGAATTGACGATCCCTTTTCCTTGAATACATTCTAATCCCGCTTCTATGGCTTCCCATCGGCTAGAGTCGAGCATGATCGGTACGCGACTGATGTCCGGTTCCGCCGCGAGGAGATTAAGGAACTTCACCATGGCGGTTTTTGCGTCTAACATCCCTGCATCCATATTAATATCGATCAGTTGTGCACCGTTTTCCACTTGATCTCGTGCGACTTCTAAGGCGGCTTCGTAGGCCTCATTCTTAATGAGTGTCGCAAATCGACGGGATCCTGTTACGTTTGTCCGTTCCCCAACGTTAACAAAGAGGGAATCGGCGGTGATGTTGAACGCCTCTAAGCCGCTGAGGCGGCAGGCACGTTCCTGCGGTTCCGGTTGCCGTGGCGGATATTCTGCGGCGACCTTGGCAATTGTTTCGATATGCTCAGGTTGACTTCCACAACAGCCACCCACAATATTGACGAAGCCGTTTTGCGCGAATTCGTGCATCCACTCCCCCATTTCTGAGGGTGTTTGTGTATACTGACCGAGTTCGTTGGGAAGCCCGGCATTCGGATAACAGATAACCGGTATATCCGCCATTTTCGCTATCTCGGCGAGGTAGGGTCGGATCTGTTGCGAACCGAAACCGCAATTTAAGCCGACAGCAAGCAAATTCGCATGCCGAACGGAGTTCCAGAAGGCCTCAACGGTTTGACCGGAGAGGTTACGGCCACCGCCGCCGCTCCTGTCAGAGGAAACAATCAGGGGAATCTCGACACCACGCGCTTCGGCGAGCGACTGTATGGCGAAGAGCGCGGCTTTACAGTTCAGTGTATCCATGACGGTTTCGACAAGGAGAAAATCGGCACCGCCATCAATTAAGCCCTCCGCTTGCGTTGTGTAGGCAGAAACGAGTTGCGCAAAGGTGATATTTCGGTAACCCGGGTCGTTCACGTTCGGTGAGATGGAGCAGCTCCGATTTGTCGGGCCCATGCTTCCAGCAACGAAACGCGGTTTATTTCGCGATGTCCATTTATCTGCAACTTCACGAGCGATGCAAGCAGCCGCGTAGTTCACCTGATACGCAATATCTTGGAGTTGATAATCCGCCATTGACACAGATGTACTCGTAAAGGTATTGGTTTCGATGATGTCCGCACCCGCCCGACAATAGTTTGCGTGTATTTCTCGGACAATCTGCGGCTGTGTTATGGAGAGCAGATCGTTGTAACCCTTGAGTTCACACGGGTGATCGGCAAACGCGTCGCCGCGAAAGTCCGCCTCTGTGAGCCGATAGGTCTGCAACAGTGACCCCATCGCACCGTCAAGAATTAGGATCCTTTTCTCCAGTGTATTTTTAAAATGTATTATACGCTCAGTAGCTGTCATATTTTTAATTTCACCTTGCGGCGGAACAACATGCGTTCCGTAAATCCGCGCTCCATTACATTACGAACTATGGGTTTTGAGGCACTCTTAAGAGAAACACTTTGTTAGACAAAAACATCTTAATAATATACCACATAGGCAGCCGGTTTGTCCATTTAAAGCCGAGGTAACCAATTATGCAAATACAAAGCAGAGAACGCGAACGCTCCCCACACGCTCATAAATACGCCATCCATTTTGACATCCTTCCAGAGATCTCTTATCTCAATGAAGACCTCCCGGTTCTCATCGCGGATCTCTTGCCAATTTTTCACGGTTTCCCAGAAGATGTCTGGATCTCTGAAAAATGGGTAGACGAGGGCCTCGACTTCTGTCGGGTCGTTTTCTGGGTGTCCGCAGAGTCCCCGGATGCGATCAAAATTTTTGGCAACTGGTTCCAAGCGATCTTCCGAGAACTATCTGTCACCGAAGTTTTAGAACGTCTCGTCACACAAGCATTAGATGACCCGAACAATGCCGAGGTCATCCTATCGGATTGGACACGGTTGGCTAATTAGCCAGCAGCCAGTCAATTGCCAAAAAAGCATTGACATCGTAAAATAAAACCTATATAATATAAGTTGAAAATCAATTTTCCAAAACAGTTTGGAAAAGTAGGAGACAGCGATGACCCGACGAACCTACAGAAGCCCTGTGTTGATGAAGTTTACGTGGGTGCAAATTTTGATCTTAGCAGCGGCACTCGTTTCGGTGCTATGTGTTCGGAACGCACACCCGCAAACCGTTGATGAAATCTTTCAGAACTTCAAAAAAACTTTTGATAAATCCGAAAATTTTAGTGCGAACTTTGAGGAGACGACACTGATTTCTAATCGGAAAAGCGTCGCGCGCGGGCGGTTTATATTCGGTAAACCGAACCTACTCCGTAAGGAATACCTGGACCAAAAAGATGCCTCAAAAGTTGTCCAAACCACGGTTTTGGATGGTACGTATGCATGGACGTATACACCACTACTCAACCAAGTTAACAAGATAAAGCGGAACGAATCGGACCGCAAGGTACTCATACCCGGTATCAGCGCGTCGCTTGAAGATGTTCAAATGAACTATGACATGGTGCTTGTTCCAGACGAATTCGCGAACCCAAAAGGCATTCATCAGATTGAATTGACCCCTAAAGATCACATAGTCAACACAAACGCGAAGAAGACACTCCGCATTTGGGTGAAGTCCGGTGAATGGCTCCCTGTCCAATTTGGCTATGAATCCGAACTTGAAGATGGAACCCGTCGGAGTGCAATCGTCGCACTTACAGACATCCAACGAGATATAGAAATCGCACCTGACCTTTTCAAGTTTGTGGTGCCCAAAGATGCGGAGGTCATCGATCTTTCTGAGAATTAGTGGTTATACCTGAGTATCTGGTAGCCCCTAATATATTGACAATAGACATACATTATGGATTTCGGTACCCTCTTCCGATTGGCAAACCTTCTTACGCTTTTAAGGTTATTTCTGATACCGCCTTTCATATTCTGTTTTCAAGTGGATATGATGGGGACTGCACTCACAATCTTTGTTTTCGCGGCATTGACAGACCATTTCGACGGACGCATCGCGCGGATACAAGGTGTAACAGGTTTCGGGAAGTTCATGGATCCGCTCGCCGATAAGCTGCTCATCGGTGCCGCTTTAATCTGTTTAGCACTCTTTAAGCACGTTGATGACGGGCTGATCCCTGTATGGATGGTCGCTATCATCATCGGCCGTGAACTCCTTGTCACGCTTTTGCGAATTGTTTTCATCACAAAATATGGGGAGGTTGTCTCCGCAAGCCAATGGGGAAAATATAAAATGACTTCGCAATTGATTGTCGTCGCTATCGGCTTACTGCTATTGGCACTTCGAAACGCACAGGCCACCGAATTTATTCTCCAAGCCCGGGGGCCCATCTATTTTATGATGTATCTACCACTGGTGCTCACAGTCGGATCCGGTGTGGAATTCCTCGTCAACAACCGCAAAGCTTTATCCGCGCTGATCCTTTCAACGCGTTACGACCCAGAGGCAGGTGCCTGATGTCTACACCCCATAGCGATAGTCTACGTTGTTTTGTCGCAATTGAAATACCGAAATCCGTACAGGTCCTGTTCAAACCCGTGCAGGCACACCTGCAATCTGAGATTCGCAGAGCCTCGTGGACGAAATCTGGAAACTTCCACCTCACCCTAAAGTTTCTCAGTGACGTCCACATTGAAACAATTGACGCTGTCTGCGAAGCAGTTCAGGATGTCGCTGCGACACAGGCACCTTTTTCTCTCGTCTTCGGTGGTATCGGTGTATTTCCGGCACTTAATCGCCCGCGCGTGATCTGGATCGGCGTGAAGCATGGCGCAGCAATCGTCAGACATCTTGCAAAAGTTGTGAACCTTGAACTGAAACATCTCGGCTTCCCAATAGACAACCGCTTCCACCCACATCTTACGCTCGGCCGACTCAAGATTCCGATGAATCTGCAACCGTTAAAAAATGTTCTATGTAAATATGATACAATTGATGGGGCAACCGTGAACGTCACTGAGATCACTGTTATGCAAAGCCGACTCCATCCGAATGGGGCGATCTATACGCCTTTGAACGTATGCCATCTTTCGGCGTCGTCCAATAAACCCTCAGCACCTAACGACAATTGAGGTGTCGTAAAGGAGAACATCCAAACATGTTAGATGAACAGAAACAGAAAGCCATCGACCAAGCGATTTCACAAGTAGAACGTGAATTCGGCAAAGGTTCCATCATGCGCTTCACAGATAGTGAAGTCGTCCCGGTCGAAGCGATCCCAACTGGTGCACTCTCGCTTGACCTCGCCCTCGGTATCGGCGGTGTACCACGTGGCAGAATCATTGAAATTTTCGGGCATGAAGGCACAGGCAAGACAACCCTTGCATTGCATATCGTCTCCGAAGTCCAAAAAATGGGCGGCACCGCTGTGTTCATTGATGTTGAACACGCCCTCGACACCACCTATGCAAGAAGTATCGGGGTCAACATGGAAAACCTATTGATCGCGCAACCCGATGCAGGCGAACAGGCGTTAGAGATTGTTGAAACGCTCATCCGGAGCGGTGCTATTGACCTCGTCGTTGTCGATTCCGTCGCGGCGTTGACCCCGCAAGCCGAAATTGAGGGTGAAATGGGCGACTCACACGTCGGTTTGTTACCGCGCTTGATGTCGAAAGCACTTCGGAAATTATCCGGCGTTACCAATAAGTCTCATACGTGCGTTATCTTTACAAACCAGATTCGGCAAAAGATTGGTATCATGTTCGGTAACCCAGATACGACCCCTGGTGGACTTGCACTCAAATTCCACGCCTCTGTCCGGTTGGAACTCCGGCGGGGCAGCCAGATCAAGGAAGGGAACGAGGTCATCGGGAGCAGCGTACGTGTCAAAGTCGCGAAAAATAAGGTTGCACCACCGTTCAAGGAAACGGAATACGACGTTACCTTCGGTAAAGGCATTTCCAAAGAAGGGAACCTTTTAGATATTGCTGTTGATCATGAGTTCGTCCAGAAAAGCGGATCCTGGTTTGCCTACAACGGTGAACGCATCGGGCAGGGACGCGCGAATGTCAAGAAATATTTGGAGAATAACCCTGAGATTGCCGCAGAAATTGAGGCGAAAATACGTGAAAAACTGAAGATAGCCCCGAATGCCGTTGCAGGTGCAATCCCTGAAGACCAAGATGAAGGCGAAATTCACGACACCGTTGAGGAAGTGGAATAGAACCAGAACTGTTATAGCGGGGCTTTCTGCCTCGCTATACAAAGTCGCCAAATTAGTAAAGTCTGCTTACTTATATCTTGCGAATGTGTTTGCTGACTGCTGATGGCTGATCGCTGACTGCATGAAAAAAATTAACTTTTTCTTGACACAATTTTTTCAAGATGCTATACTCTAATAAAATGTCGGGTTTGAACCTGAAACTTGATGGAATCCGACAGCTTGCTTACCTGACTCACGTCATCACGAGTGAGGTCGGAGAAATCCTTTTGGAAAGTGAGAATTTCGCGTATGTCTATTAAAAAAGGGAATTCCGAAAATGCCTTTGAAGGGCAACAGAAATTCGATGTTGTCTGGTATGAGCAGCAGATGCGAGCACTTCAAGGGACAATTGATATGCTCGAAAGTGAACTTGATAACATGCGGCGACAGCAACATACCGTATATGTCAAGGACCTTGAAACGCGACTCCATGAAACGCAACGTGAATTGATGGCGGCGCATCGACGCAATAAACGCCTAACAAGTACCCTGCAAGAGGCAAAAGAAAAACTGCAAATTCTAAAAGAAAAAGTTGATCAACTCAGCGCGCCTCCGAACAACTACGGTGTCTTCCTCGGCGAAAACGAGGATGGAACCGTCGATATCGATATCAGTGGCAGGAAATGGCGCGTCAATATCGATCCAGCCCTCAGGAATAAGAACTTTGAAATAGGACAAGAGGTCATTGTCAATAGCGGTATGAACGTCGTCGACATCAAGAAGGCTGAGAGACACGGCGATGTGGTCAAAATCAAAGAGCGCATAGACGATGAACTCGCTATTGTGAGTCTCCGAACCGATGAAGAACGCGTCGTCAGAGTCGCTGAATCCCTTAAAGACGAAACGTTGAAAATTGGTGAAAATGTCCTCCTCAACCACACCACCAGCATGGTCATGGAGAAGCTCCCGAAACGCGAGGTGGAAGACCTACTCCTTGAGGAGGTACCCGATATCGGTTACACCGACATCGGTGGACTTGATGAACAGATCAATGCGATCCGCGACGCTATTGAACTGCCATATCTCTACCCAAAGGAATACGAGGAATTTAACCTTTCGCCGCCGAAGGGTGTACTTTTATACGGACCGCCGGGATGTGGTAAAACCTTGATAGCACGGGCCGTGGCAAGTAGTATCGCTGAACGCGTCCGAAAAGAGAGCGGACGAGATGACGTTCGCGGCTATTTCATTAATATTAAGGGCCCTGAACTGCTCAATAAATACGTCGGTGAAACCGAACGTAAAATACGCGAAGTCTTCCAAAAAGCACGCGAAAAATCGAAAGAAGGATTCCCCGTTATTATCTTTTTCGATGAAATGGATTCTCTCTTCCGTTCGAGAGGCATGGGAATCTCATCGGACATGGAATCAACACTCGTACCGCAGTTCCTCTCCGAAATTGATGGCGTGGAGAACTTACGAGATGTCATCGTCATCGGTGCCAGCAATAGGCAAGACCTACTCGACCCCGCTGTTTTACGACCGGGAAGGCTGGATATTAAAATCAAGATTGATCGTCCCAACTTAGCGGGTGCCAAGGATATTTTCGGGATATACATGACACCGGATCTACCTTTCGTCGAAGCCGCGCATCGGCAATTTGATGGCGACACGCAAGCCATCGCCGACCACTTCATTGATAAAGCCGTAAACGAAATGTACGCAACAACCGATGAAAATCGGTTTATTGAAGTGACTTATGCACGCGGTGAACGCGAAACCCTCTTTTTCAAAGACTTTGTCAGCGGTGCAATGATTGAAAACATCGTTTCACGTGCAAAGAAAACCGCCATCAAACGTTTTATCGGCTCCGAAGGAACGGATAAAGGGATGCGTCTCGACGATCTCAAAGCTGCCATCAGAGAAGAATATCGCGAAAATGAAGACCTGCCGAATACGACAAATCCTGATGACTGGGCAAAAATCTCAGGACGCAAAGGCGAAAGGATCGTCAATATTCGCGCATTGACCAACGAACCCGCACAAGAGAGAAGACAGGATGTCCGAGTTACCCGAGGCGGCACTTTTCTGTAACCGGTCAAACTTTCAGCTGCATAAGCAATATGGAAATACCAATCATAATGGGAACAGAGACTGAGTACGGCATCTCAGTCAAAAACGCGCGTGAACAAGATTCGGTCGCTGCCTCAACTTTGGTGGTCAACGCCTATAAAAGTAGTAGGGACAATACCCCGAGTACATCGACCGCTGTTACATGGGATTATGATCAAGAAAGTCCACTCATGGACGCTCGCGGGTTCCTCGCAGAGGCAGAGACACCGATCTCCGAAACCGATACAAGCAGTGCCGTTAACGACATCTTGATTAACGGCGGACGTTATTACGTGGATCACGCACACCCGGAGTATTGCACACCAGAATGTGCCAACGCACGCGATCTGCTTCTATATGAAAAGGCAGGGGAATTAATATTAGAGGTGAGTCGAGGTGCAGCAGAACGTTTGTTACTTGACAACCAAGAGATTATCATATATAAAAACAATACCGATTATAAGGGGCACAGTTACGGGGCACACGAAAACTTTCTCATGTCCCGCAAAGTACCTTTTGATGCTATTGTTGATGGGTTGATGCCGTTCCTCGTTACGCGCATTATCATCACAGGGAGCGGCAAAGTCGGCACAGAAAATGGGAGTCAGGAAGCAGATTATCAGATCTCCCAGCGCGCCGATTTCTTCGAGAAAGAGGTCGGACTCTCTACAATGGTCAATCGCCCCTTGATTAACACGCGGGATGAACCGCATGCTGATGATAAACTCTACCGACGTTTACACGTTATTGTCGGTGATTCCAACATGTCCGAACTCAGTATCTATCTTAAAATCGGGATCACCTCTATCGCACTGCAGCTGATTGAAAAAGGAGTCGTCGGAAAACAGTTCAACTTGAAAGATCCAGTCGCAGCAATAAAATCCATCTCGCGGGACTTATCCTGCAAAGAACCGTTAGAACTCGCAGATGGAAAACAATCGTCACCCATAGAGGTGCAACGCGCCTATCTCAAACTCGCGCAACAACACCTCACACCTGACGAACGGACACCTATCGTTGAGGACGTCCTCGGAAAATGGAAATACGTCCTCGATAATCTCGAAATAGACCCGCGTCGGCTCAGCCGCCACCTCGACTGGATTATCAAAAAGAAGTTACTCGACGCATACCGTCAACGACACGGATACCAGTGGGACGACGCACACCTGCAAATGATAGACTTACAATACCACGATATTCGACCAGACAAAGGGCTTTATATCAGACTGCTGAAGAATGGACATGTTAAACGCTTACTCAGTCATGAAGAGATCGTGCACGCGATGCACTATCCGCCGGTAGACACACGTGCTTATTTTCGCGGCACCTGTTTACGGCGGTTTCGGAAGCATATTTATAGCGCAAGTTGGAACTCAATGATTTTTACCAATGAATCGGGGGGATTTGACAAAATTATGATGGATCGCCCCCACTTCGGGACACAAAAGATTGTTGGCGATCTGCTGAATAACTGTACAGCAGCGGAACTCGTTAAAAAAATTCGAGGCGATGCCTCCAAATAGTCGTCAGTTGTCAGTCTTCGGTTAAGAGCCTGTCTCTAACAATGGAGCTGAACATGGAGGACTCCAAGTAAAGGACCGATTATTACAAATTTCTCTTGTCTGACAACTGAAAACGGACAACCGATAACGCTAAAAGGAGAAAACCATGTCGACTGAAAAACAACAGGAACACCTCAAACGCCATGTCGATGAAACCGAAGACATGCAACCCGATGTTGGAAACGGTGAAATGGATGAGGCGTTCGTCGAAGACTTAGATTCACTTCTTGACGAAATTGATGAGATTTTGGAAGAAGATTCACAGGAATTTGTCGAAAACTATATTCAACGGGGAGGGCAGTAGGCGTGCTCGACCTCAGCGATTATGGCACCTCCGATTTCTTCCAGATACTCAAGCGTCGTCACCCCGAATTACTCACGACGCTCAATTCGCCTGATGCCGTCTCAAATCCGCACGTACCGGAATCATCATTCCAACCCTATGAAGGCACAACCGTACTTGCAGTGGTTTACGATGCGGGGGTCGTGATGGCCGGTGACCGGCAGGCAACTGAGGGGTATCAGGTCGGTGAGCGGAGAATTCAGAAAGTCTATCCCGTTGATCGGCACGCCGCAGTTGCTGTTGCGGGTGCCGCCGGGCCCTGTATTGAAATGGCAAGACTTTTCCAAGTTGAGGTCGAATTCTACGAAAAAACGGAAGGTGTGAGCCTGAGTCTCGAAGGGCAGGCAAACTTCCTTTCACATCTCGTACGCGCAAACCTCGGACTCGCTATGCAAGGACTCATGGTCCTGCCACTCTTTGCCGGTTACGATGTGAAACGCCAACGCGGTAGAATCTTCAAGTATGACGCTATCGGCGGGCGGTACGAGGAAGATAACTATTACGCCATTGGATCCGGCGGTAAGGACGCACGATCAACACTTAAGAAGTGCTACACGCCACAAATGAACCGTCAAGATGCTTTAAAAATCGTCATCGAAGCACTCTGGGACGCTGCCGATGAGGATATCGCAACTGGCGGACCCGATCTTATCCGAAAAATTTTTCCAACACTTTACACCGTTACGAAGGCGGGTGTCACCGAAGTACCGGAGGCAACCGTTGAAACACTTTATCGCGAGTTCATATCACGATTATAGAGAAGGTTTCAGTCTTCGTTTCTCCTTCTGAAAACTAAAAACCGAAAACCGAAAGACAGATATGTCCACACCGTACTATGTTTCACCGGAGCAGATCCGTCAGGATAAAGAAGATTTCGTCCGCCGCGGCATTGCACAAGCCAAGGAAGTCGTCGTCTTAGAATACAAGGATGGGCTCCTGATGGTGGCTGAGAATCCACGCAAAACAACTTTCAAAATTTCTGAAATTTATGACCGGATCGCCTTCGCTGCCGCCGGCAGGATCGCTGAATACGAGATACTACGTGTCGTTGGAATCCGTGAAGCCGAAATTAAAGGATTCCGCTACTACCGCGAAGATGTCACAGCGAAATGGTTGACCAACCTCTACTCGCAGCACATGGGCGCAGTTGCACAAGCTTGGGATGCCAAACCGCTGGAGATAGAACTCCTCGTTTGTGAATTAGGTGCAGCAGACGCACCCGCCGGGTCAACGCTACAGAACAATCGGATATACCATATCGCATTTGACGGTATCTATTCGGAAGAGGAAAAGTATGCCGTTATCGGGGGGCGCGCCACAGCTCTAACAGATATTCTGCGACAACATTACACCGACTCATTAGAAATGTCCGCAGCCCTCCAACTCGTGACGGATACCTTCCGGACTGTTGAAGCAGAGAGTGAAGACGATTATGAAATAACGCCACAGACAATAGAAGTGGCATGCCTTGAGCAGAGCACTGAACGCCGAAAATTCCGGAGACTCTCTACTGATGAGGTTACAACACTCTTGGATTTTTAAAGTTTCTTGTGGTTAACTAATGTTGTTTGGAGAATTCACATGCCCCCTGCAGAGCTGCTTTCTTACATAAGGGTTTAACTTCAACAGAAACCCGATTTTGACAACGGAAAAATCGGAGCAGAAACTTACTATTTAAAAATATGAAGCGCAGAATTTATGGATTGGAGACCGAGTTCGGAATCATCTGGACACCAGACGGCCCCCGTAGAAAAACGCTCACTGTACAGAATGTTGTGATGTACCTCTTCCGAGAAATCGTGGCTGGGCGGATGTACCCTGATGTTTTTCTCGAAAACGGCGCGCGGTTTTATCAAGACATCGGCTGCCACCCAGAGTATGCGACACCGGAATGTGATGATGTCGCCGAACTGGTTGCACACGATAAAGCCGGGGAACGTATTATCACACGCCTCGCCAGCACCGCAGAACGGCGCATGCGAAATGATGGATTCTACGGGAAAATCTCCATTTTTAAAAACAACTTGGATACCCCCGGGAATACCTACGGATGCCACGAAAACTATTTGATGGAACGGCACGTCGATTTCCGACAACTGGCATCGCAGCTCATTCCCTTCTTTGTTACACGTCAGATCTTCACAGGTGCGGGCAAAATCAAATCCAGCCATCGCGGCTATTATGCCATCTCACAACGCGCCGAGCACATCCGAGAAGAAATCTCTATCGGAACAACAACAGCGCGCGGGATTATCAACACACGCGATGAACCCCACGCAGACAGAGAAAAATACAGACGGTTACACGTCATCGTCGGGGATTCCAATATGTCCGAATTTTCAACTTTCTTGAAGGTGGGTACCACCGGTATCGTCCTACGGATGATTGAAGATAATTTCATTCAGCAGCGGTTCGCACTGCGGAACCCTGTCAAAGCGATCCGCGAAATCTCTGACGATATTACATGCAAACACCAGATTGAACTCCAAAACGGGAAACGGCTCTCCGCAGTCGATTTACAGTGGCAGTACCTCGACTGCGCAAAACGCTATCTTGAACAAGCCGAATCTGACGCAACGACAGCACAAATTATGGCGCGCTGGGAATACGTACTCACATGTTTGGAAACCGATCCGATGCAGTTAGATCGCGAAGTAGATTGGGTCATTAAGTGGAAGTGGCTGCAGACTTACCTCGCAAAACGCGGCTACGACTGGGACTCACCGCAAGTTAAACATCTCGATTTAAAATACCACAATGTCCGACAGGCGGAGAGCCTCTACTATACGCTGGAGAGGCGATCAGAAGTCGAAAGGATCGTCAGAGATACACAGATTCGGCACGCTGAACATTTTCCACCTGAACGCACACGCGCCAAATTTAGAGGCAAATTTATCAAGAAAGTTAACGAAGGCAAGATCCTATGCGGTGTCAATTGGAGTTACATCCAACTCTATGAACCGTATCAGGTCCTTTACCTGTCAACGGATCCATTTAAACCAGAATTCGACGAAGCAAGTCGCACTATCTATTCAATTTAAATCGTTATCAGTTGTCAGTTATCGTAAAATCTAAAAATAAATGCACACTTTTAGGAAGACAACCCCCACGAAGAAACCCTTTCTTCGCATTGGATTTTAGCGTTTGCAAAAACACCCCCTTATCAGGGGAGGAATCAGCGGGACCTCGTTTCTATAGGATGTGTTTCAATCCTTATGGGCTTTACGATAAGAGGCACTTTTGTAACAATCTCCCCCTCCAGGGAGGGGTAAGTTGTTCCAGATAATTCGCCGCTTAACCGAGAACTGCCGACTGACAATTCACAACCACTAACAGGAGGCTTTTGATGCCAAAACCGAAGTATGTTTACTTCTTTGGAGGCGGTGGAAGCGATGGGAACGCCACAATGCGGACCCTGCTGGGTGGAAAAGGGGCAAACCTTGCAGAGATGAGCAATCTCGGCGTGCCTGTCCCACCCGGATTCACTATCTCCACTGAGGTATGTAAATTATACTACGAAAATGATAAACAGTACCCCGCCGGACTTGACGAACAGATTGACGAGAATTTAGAAAAACTTGAAGCTGCGCTCGGTGCAAAATTCGGTGATACCGAGAACCCGCTCCTCCTCTCTGTCCGTTCCGGTGCTGCAGTCTCAATGCCCGGTATGATGGACACGATTCTCAACCTCGGCTTGAATGATGATGCCGTTAAGGGCCTTATCGCCAAGTCTGAAAACGAACGTTTCGCTTACGATTCATACCGACGCTTCGTCCAGATGTTTGGAAACGTTGTACTCGACGTTGATCATGATGAGTTTGAGCACTTACTCGAAGAAAAGAAAAAGGCGAAGGGTGTTGAATTAGATACCGAATTAGATGCCGCAGATTTAGCCGAACTCGTCCACGAATTCAAGCGTGCTGTCAAACAGCGCACAGGCAGTGATTTTCCTGATGAACCCCGTCAGCAATTAGATATGGCACGGGATGCGGTTTTTGAATCCTCTGGGAACCCGCGCGCGATTACCTATCGTCGCCTCAACGATATTTCCGAAGAACTCGGCCGCACCGCAGTCAACGTCCAAGCGATGGTATTCGGAAATATGGGAGGCACCTCCGGCTCAGGAGTCGCCTTCACGCGTAACCCCTCGACGGGCGCGAACCAATTTTACGGTGAATTCCTCATTAACGCCCAAGGCGAAGATGTCGTTGCTGGCATTCGCACCCCGCTGCCGGTCATCGAATTGAGAAATATACTGCCCGATGCTTATGATGAATTGGTCGACATCGGTTTAAAACTTGAGAAACACTATCGCGACATGCAAGACGTTGAGTTCACCATACAAAACAGCACGCTTTACATGCTCCAGACCCGTAATGGGAAACGTACGGGGCAAGCCGCTGTCAGAATCGCCGTTGAAATGGTCGAAGAGGGGTTGATTGATAAACAGACCGCTTTGACACGCGTCCCCGCAAACGACTTGGATCAGTTGTTGCATCCGAGTGTTGATCCGGATGCCTCCGTTGAGGTCATCGCACAAGGCTTGCCTGCTTCGCCAGGTGCAGCTGTCGGTAAAGTCGTCTTCACGGCACTCCACGCCGAGGAACTCGCAGCTGCTGGCGAAAAAGTCATTCTCGTCCGTACCGAAACATCGCCAGAAGACATCGGCGGTATGGATGCTGCAGAGGGTATCCTCACAGCTCGGGGCGGTATGACGAGCCACGCCGCTGTCGTCGCACGCGGCATGGGAAAATGTTGTGTCGCCGGTTGTTCTGCACTGTTTATCAATGAAGAGGCACTCGAATTCTACGCAGAGGGAAAACGGTACACAGAAGGGGATTTCATCACGCTCAACGGCTCCACAGGCGATGTCCTTGATGGCCAGGTTGCACTCATCCAACCCGAGCTCAGCGGGCAATTCGGAACGCTCATGGACTGGGCAGACGAAGTCCGCTCGTTGGACGTGCGTACGAACGCCGATACACCGGAAGATGCTAAAAATGCACGGCAATTCGGTGCCGAAGGTATCGGGCTGTGCCGAACCGAGCACATGTTCTTCGGCACAGGGATTGACGCAGTTCGTGAGATGATTCTCGCCGATGAAACGCCAGAACGCGAAGCGGCATTGGCGAAATTGCTCCCGCACCAACGCTCAGACTTCATCGGGATCTTCGAGGCGATGGCTGGCTATCCGGTCACGATCCGGACGCTGGATCCGCCGCTTCACGAGTTTTTACCGAAAAACGAGGCCGAGATCCACGAACTTGCAGAACGAATTAACGTCGAACCGCGAAAGCTCAGGGACCGTGTTGAGGAGTTACACGAATTCAACCCGATGCTCGGACATCGGGGCTGCAGACTCGGCATCGTCTATCCAGAGATAACTGAGATGCAAGCTCGTGCAATTTTTGAAGCCGCAGTGGATGTCGCGAAACGTGGGATCACCGTGCTCCCAGAGATTATGATTCCGCTTGTTGGGCATATCAACGAATTCTCGCTACAGCGCACAGTCGTCGTTGACACCGCCGAAGCCGTCTTCAAAGAGACGGGGACACGGGTCGAGTATCTTGTCGGGACGATGATTGAGCTGCCGCGTGCAGCACTCACGGCCGATAAAATCGCCGCTGAAGCCGAATTTTTCTCCTACGGCACCAACGATCTCACGCAAACAACGTTCGGGATGAGCCGGGACGATGCTGCGAAATTCCTTGACGACTACGTGAGAAACGGTGTGCTTGAATACGATCCGTTCCAAATTCTCGACCAAGAAGGGGTCGGCAGTCTATTACAAATTGGTGCTGAAAAAGGTCGCTCAGCACGTGCCGATCTGAAGGTCGGTATCTGTGGTGAGCACGGTGGCGAACCGAGTTCCGTGAAGTTCTGCTACGGATTAGGGTTTAACTATGTCTCCTGTTCCCCGTTCCGTGTCCCTATCGCGCGGCTTGCTGCAGCACAGGCTGTGATTGAAGATGGAGCTTAGTTTCAAGGCAGAATATGTCATTATTGTAGGTATGGCGCGCTTTATGAGCGCGTCTGCCTCACTTGTATAAACACAGTCCCTGAATAGATTCTATAAGAGTCTTATCATAAACTGTCAAAAGAATTTAGAAAGTTCTCTTGATGAGTCTATCATGGAGGGAATAAGAAGATGAACGCACAAGAAGTTCGCCAATTCTCATCAGATGACCTCACACCTGAAGTCCTTGCCATGACACTGGAGGAATTCCTCGAAAGCGATTTAGAAGAATATGAATATGTCAAAGGGGAATTGATACCAGGGCCCCCTACATCGGCAGAACACGGTAGAATTAGTACAAACCTGTTTTTACCTTTAGGGGTATACGTTCGCGAAAATCAATTCGGGGATGTCTATATGCCGGATACAGGTTTCCGGGTGGGGGAGCGCGTTCTAATGCCAGATATTGCATTTCTTTCAAATGCACGGATGCCTGATGATCTCAGCAAAGCATTTCCAATCCCTCCGGATCTCGCCGTTGAAGTCGTTTCTCGAACAGACGCATTACATCAAGTTGAAGAAAAGGCGTTCGCTTACCTTGAAGCAGGTACACAACTCGTTTGGGTCATTAAACCGGTATCCAAGACGGTGACAGTCTATCGTTCGGAGACAGATATTACGCTGCGCACTCAGAACGATACGCTCACGGGTGAACAGGTCATCGAAGGCTTTTCTTGTCAAGTGGCTGAACTTTTTGAATAAGGCAAAGTAGTAGGGCTTTCTCCGGCCATTGTGCCGTTTTACTAAGGACAATAGACATGCTAATCGCAGATATAAATGAAATTGAAGGGCGTACCTATCCCGCCCGTAGACGCACCAAAAATCTCGTCGGCGGCGCATCCCCGATCCAGATAGGCGAATTCTGCATGGGGTTCGTCGTCTTAGAACCGAACGGTGGGCAAGTGCCCTGGCACAACCACGAACAGGAAGAAATCTACTTCATCGTTGAAGGCGAAGGCGAAATGTGTCTCGGTGAGGAACGTCAAATCCTCTCCGCAGGTCAGACTGTTTTTATTCCTTCGTGGGTTTTCCACCAGTTGACGAACACCGGGGATACACCGATGCACATGGTCTACTGCTATGGGCCCGCGGGCGATGTAGCGCATTGGAAGCAGGAACTCGCTGGCACACTCCCAAAAGCCGGTGTGGACGCACCACCACTCCCTGAAGGCGCAGCCCCCCAATGCACCGAACCCGCGAAGTCTTAATAAACACTCACATCTGTTCAAATAAGGATAGAACTTACGCATTCCTTCTTAAAGTCCCACTGATAAGGGGATTTAGGGGGTTTAAAGGATGAAAATTGATGCTTTTTGCGTCTAAAGGTCCGATATTTGCTGAATTCGCGTAAGTCCTAAAGGATTATTCATGACCAACCATACCCCAAAGACACACCGCGTCGGTATCATCATGAACGGTGTCACCGGTAGAATGGGAACAAACCAACACCTTATTCGCTCCATCTTAGCCATCGCAAAAGATGGAGGCATCCCAATCGGCGATGGCGAAGTCATTATGCCCGACCCATTTCTCGTCGGTAGGAATCCAGCGAAACTGGAGAAACTCTCCGAAGCGACTGGCGTTGAAAAGTGGAGCACCGATCTCGATGCTGCCCTCGCCGATGACGCTTACGCCGTCTATTTCGACGCACAGGTTACCTCACGGCGCGTCGATGCCGTCCAAGCCGCAATATCCGCCGGTAAGCACATCTATTGTGAAAAACCGACCGCTACCACTACCACCGACGCTTATAGCCTTTATGAACAGGCAGCCAAAGCCGGACTCAAAAACGGAGTCGTTCAGGATAAACTCTGGTTACCCGGCATTCAGAAGTTGAAACGCTTGATAGATGCTGACTTTTTCGGAGAAATTATCGCGGTCCGAGGCGAGTTCGGGTATTGGGTTTTCCGAGGCGATGCCATTCCCACCCAACGTCCCTCGTGGAACTACCGTACAGAAGACGGCGGCGGTATTATCCTGGATATGTTTAGCCACTGGCGATACGTCATCGACAACCTTTTCGGTGCTGTTAAAGGCGTTTCCTGTATGGCTGCCACACACCTCCCGCAACGGTGGGACGAAGACGGCAAACCTTACGAATCTACGGCTGAAGACGCTGCCTATGCCACTTTTGAATTAGAGAACGGTATCATCGCACATTTCAACTCATCGTGGGCAGTCAGAGTCCGTCGCGACGATCTGTTGACAATACACGTGGACGGTTTGAATGGGTCGGCTGTCGCAGGTTTGCGGGATTGTTGGATCCAGCCCCTCTCTGGGACCCCACGCCCCGTCTGGAATCCCGACATCGAACAACCGATCAAATTCTTTGACGGTTGGCTCAAGGTCCCGGAGCAGGAAGACTATGAAAACGCATTCAGGGCACAATGGGAGTTGTTCCTCCGACACGTCGTTGCCGATGAACCTTTCCCGTGGACGCTCCTTGCCGGTGCGAAGGGTGTACAATTAGCAGAGAAGGGCACGGAATCGTGGCAGACCCGGAAGTGGGTGGAACTACCAGAATTAGCAGCTCTCCCCGCCTTATCAAGGGCGGAAGTGGCATGAACGCACGAAAGCAAGAGGGTATATCCCTCCTTGAAGAAACACCGCAGCCCCCTCACAAGCCGGGGGAATCAGGGGGAATCGCTTGGATAGGATGGGTTTCAATCCTTACGGGCTTTACGATAATGAAATTTAATTTGACAAAACCTGCACGTTTATCGTAAAATCTGAAGATATA
>RKRO01000583.1 GCA_007571355.1 Candidatus Poribacteria bacterium
CTCTCCCCGAAATGGGAGTACAATTGATATAATGACCCCGATACAGCTCACGTTTGACGGACGACCGACAGGTTTGACCGTGAGCGGTAGCGATGTTTCTATCGTCGGTTTCGGAACCCACTTGACGCTCACAACTCCAACGCAGTTTCCACACGGGACGTTGAAACTCGTTCTCACATGGGCAGATGGCACACGGACTCTGAATTACACCGTTGAACGGGCCCCGCCAGAAAGGTCAATAGATATCTGGGGAGTCCAAATGGTGCTCATTTTCGGTCACGATAATTTCGAGATGGGGAGTGAGGATAAAGAAAGTTCATCCGATGAACGGCCCGTTCATAGTCCCTTCGTGGATTCGTTCTACATAGACATCGCGGAAGTCACCAATAACGAGTTTGTAAGGTTTATCTTAGAAACTTCCGAGTGGTCAGAGGAACATGGCGACTGGAAATCCCCCTGGTCAAAGGAACTTATCGACAGGAAATTCCACGATGGCAATTATCTGAAAGAGTGGATAAGGAACCCTGTAGGTGGTTCTCTCAAATTTGTTCCCCCTCTCGGTAAGCGGGATTATCCGGTTAATTATGTAAGTTGGTATGCGGCGATGGCGTATGCGGAGTGGAGGGGAAAACGCCTACCCACGGAGGCGGAGTGGGAGAAGGCGGCACGGAGTGGGCTTGTCAAAATGAAGTATCCGTGGGGCGATACGATTTCACCCGCGAATGCCAACTATGGCGGTCACGTCGGGAATACAAGAGCCGCTGGGGATTTTTATCCATCGAGCGACTATTATGGAATATACGATATGGCTGGCAATGTGTCGGAGTGGTGTCTGGATGCGTATGATGCGGACTTCTACAAAGTGTCATCCGGTCGTAACCCGCTTGCGGGTGAGTCTTTAGCGTTTCTTCTCTCCAATTTCAAAGATATTGAAACAGACCGCGTCTCGCGCGGTGGGGATCTGTTTGATTCATCGAGGGATGTGCGTGTTTCCGCTCGCAGCAGTCGAGCCCCGACGGACACAAACAACACCGGTTTCCGTTGTGTGAAGGAGCCTCATTTTTAACGTCAAATCCTAATATATTATCGTAAAGCCCGTAAGGATTGAAACACATCCTATCGAAGCGAGGGCCCGCTGATTCGCCCCTGCTTGCGGGCGGGGGAAGGGGGGTATCCTTGTCCAAGTGTGCCTTTATTTTCGGATGTTACGATAGATTTTCAATTGGAGAAAACTCATGTCTAAACAAGTGAGCAATTTGGAAAAAACAGATAAAAACAAAGAACGGAAAGTTAAAAACCGGAAGCAAAAAGAGGGGGCGCGTGGAAAGCATTACTATGCTAACAACCACAAATTCTGTAAAGAAAATAATGCACTTCCTGATGAGTTCACCAATAAAATTATCTGCGGTGACTTACAAGTCGTTCTCAAGCAATTACCTGACAATTGCATTGATCTTATTTTCACTTCACCACCATACAATTTTGGGCTGGATTATGAGAATACTGAAGATGCTTTCGCTTGGGATTCCTATTTCAAGGCGTTATTCGGTGTTTTTGATGAGTGTATCAGAGTCCTGAAATACGGTGGGCGTATCGTCGTTAACGTTCAACCTCTATTTTCAGACTATATCCCGACCCATCATCTTATTTCTCAACATTTTATGCACAGAAACCTTATCTGGAAAGGTGAAATCTTATGGGAAAAAAACCATTACAATTGCAAGTATACGGCTTGGGGGAGCTGGAAAAGTCCATCCAGTCCTTATCTGAAATATACAGGGGAGTTTTTAGAAATTTTTTGCAAAGGTTCCTTGAAAAAAACAGGGAGTTCTAAGAATGCTGATATTGACGGTGAATCCTTCAAAGCGTGGGTAACAGCGAAATGGACGATTGCACCTGAACGGAATATGCGGAAATTTAAACATCCAGCAATGTTCCCGGAAGAATTAGCAAATAGAGTGCTGAAATTGTTCAGTTTCAGAGGGGATGTTATCCTCGATCCTTTCGCTGGGGTTGGAACAACTTGCCTATCAGCATTTAAGCTTCAGCGTCCATACTTAGGTATAGACATTTCGCCTGAATATTGCCAAGTCGCTGAGGATAGGTTAAGAGTCTTACCGCTTTTCCGTGACATCGTTGAATTTCCTCCCTTTCTTCAGGCATATGAAAGGCAAAACTCAAAAATAGACACGAAATGAAAAAAAGAAGAAGTTCGGATAACTGCCAAACTCCGATTGAAACTCGGGAGATTCGCCGTTTTTAGGTCGTTTGCCGATACTGACGAAACCGCCGACAGAAAGGTGGATATCCTCAGCAATGTTATAAGCAACTTGCGGTGCAACCCAAGTTGATAGGTCGGATAGGTTAAGCAATATCTGTCCACTGACACTGATTAAAGGTGTCGGTTGATGCGTGCCTCCGGGGGCAAGATAATGCCTACCGAGTAGATAAACACTGCCGCGTGTGTATGCCGGTTGCTCTATATTCGTGAGATAATTTTCCGGATCCCGTGCGCCTGCTCCATTGAAATGATATTCAACAAAGACGTAAGTCTCACCCCCGAAACTGTAGTCCAGACCGACAGAAGTTCGCAGATAGTCTTCCGATGCGTCCTGAGCATCATCAAACGGTTCGGTGAATACATAAGCCGTTTCCAACCAGAACCCAGCACCGCCAATGCCGCGTGCTACGTCCAAACCGACAAGCAGATCCCTCTGAAATTCCAACAGTAAAAGCGAAAGATCTGTTTCTGCAGCATTCAATTGTGTTCGGAGAAAGACTGCGCTCTCGTCAAAGTCGAAATTGGCACCGGAGATGTAACCGGTATCTACCTCTCCCATCACGCCTACCGGAATGCGCATCCGAACAGCGTCTACACCCACGCGGTCTTCTGTATCCAACTGATCGTAGGTATAGGGTGCGACGACATCGGTCGGATTTACGACCCGCGCGCTGCCCCATGCAATTGCGTCTCGGCCGACAAAGATGTCCGCAAAATCTGTACTAAACTGAACCGAGGCGCGATCGAGATTATGGTAGATACCGACACTACCGACCGGATCCTCCGCGCTCGGATAAATCGGCGAATCAAAATCCGCAATCCGATAACTCGACGAGGGGGTGCTAACAGCGTAGGGACTGGGTGACCCAGCCCCTACAAAGAGCAACGGATCTTGGATACGTGGTGTGAAATCGTAAGCGAAAGCAAACGAAAGTGTATCGGTTGGTGTGTAGAGGAGATTGAGCCGTAAACGGTTAACTACGATTCCACTCATCGGTACCTTTGAAACCGGTGAATTGAAGAAGGTGGAAAAATTTTTATAGTAGCCCCCGGCTCGGAAATTAGCAGTGGCGATTCCTGAAAATGCTACTGTCATCAAACAGATAGCGAGCCCCACGATTTTTCTTAACTGACAACTGATAACTGACAACTGATAGCTATTACTTCGTTTCATCGATCTCTACCCGTCCATCTCGAAGCGTAATCATACGCCTTGCGCCTTCCATCACCATCGGATCGTGGGTCGAAAAAATGAACGTCATGCCGGTTTCTTCATTGAGGTGGCGCATCATCTCAAGCAGATCGCCCCCCGTTTTCGAGTCGAGGTTCGCCGTCGGTTCATCGGCAAGGATAATCGCAGGTTCAGAGACCATTGCCCGCGCAATAGCGACACGCTGCTGCTGTCCACCTGATAGCTGCGTTGGTACTCGATTTGCCACACCTTTTAACCCGACAACTTCAAGCATCGTTATAACCCGTTCGTGCCGTTCTGCTTTGGGTACACCCGCTAAAAGCATAATGTATTCGACGTTTTCCTCAACTGTTAGTACAGGGATGAGGTTGTATGCCTGAAAAATGAACCCAATGTTATCGCGTCGGAAGTCGGAGAGTTGGTTGCCACTCATCTCCGATAACACTTTGCCAGCCAACCACACTTTCCCTTCTGTGGGCTCGTCTAACCCGGAAATAATGTTGAGGAAGGTCGTCTTGCCGGAACCGGAGGGCCCCACAAGTGCCGTAAACTCTCCGGACTGAATCGTTAAATCGATCCCGTTCAGCGCGTTGACAGGGATTCCATCCGCTTCATAAACCTTCGTCACACCTTCAGTAACAATAACATCTGTTTTTTGCGCTTGTTTCATTGTAAGTACCAAAAGTTTGGATCGGTTAAAAACTCCGTCGCATTGCGGCTGCTGGCGAAATCTTGGCTGCATGGCGTGCAGGATAGAGGCCGGCAATGATCGTGAAAATAAAGAGCCATACCGGATAAATAATGAACTGTTCTACTGTCATGATTGGATAGATAAATTCCTGAATCGTCACCCCGACCATCTCAATGCCGGTGTAGTTAATCCCGGTATAGCTTAATAGTGCTGTCACAAGGAAGCCGAGGCCCATCCCCAGTCCAATACTCACAACGGCTAAAGCACCTGCCTCAAATAAGATAAGACGTGCCATCCCGAAAGGACGCGTCCCAACCGCTCGCAGGACACCGAACTCAAACATGCGCTCATACAACGACATAAAGAGCGTGTTGATAATTCCAAAGATAACCACAAAAAACAAGATAGCTCCCATAATGTATTTGCTGTACTTCGTCATTTCTAATATCACTGTTAATTGCGGAATCAGTTCTGTCCAACTTAAAACTTCGTTGCCGTATTGGGAGTACGTTCCCCAAAACGGCAGTGTGGGGTCTTGTGTGTAGGCGATAGCGGTAAATTTAATCGCGATTTCATGCACTTCACGGCCAATAGCGAGCATCTCCTGCGCTTTTTCAATCCGTACGAACGCCATGCCGCTGTTCATCTCTTCACCGGCAAATTGATAGATACCGGAAATCCGGAACATCTCTTGGGATAGATCGCCGCTTTCGGCTTGCGCTACGGTTACAACCACCCGATCCCCAAGTCCTATTTCTAAGATTTCGGCGAGTTTCGCCCCGATAACAATATCACGCCTGTTATCACCTTTAAAATATGCACCTTCCGTTATCACATTGTCAATTTGGGACAAGAATTTTTCTTTCGGCGGATGAACCCCGACGAGGCTAATCGCACTGACGTTCGCGGGAGATGTCATCATCCCGGAAGTGAGCGTCCTTTGTGTAAAATGTTCGACAATGTCTTCCTTGCCAAGGTGCTCGGTCACTTTGTCGAGTGCCTGAATCGTTAATGAGACCTCTTGTGTGTCCCGGAATCCGACCCGATGGATTTGTGCATCGCCGAGGAAGGTGCCGGTAGCCGTTTGCACCATATTCTCGGACATCCCAATCATGAAGGCATCGACAAAAATCAGCGCAGCCAGACCGATACCGATCGCTGTTCCGGCGATGAGTGTCCGCCGTTTATTCCGAAAGATGTTGCGCCAAGCAAGTTTTATTAAAATCCACCACACTTTTTATTTTTCCTTGCGGTTCGGTTAGGTAGATTGGAAGTCGAAAGTGCTATCCGGTAGACCGTATCTCCACTGTGTTTCAAGCTGCGCGTGCTAATGTGTGCGCATTGCCTTCGCTGGCATAATCCGGGCAGCCTTTATCGCAGGAAACAGACTGACTATCGCTGCTGATAGCATAACGGTGATGGCAGGTATCACAAGACATCGGACGTTGACTTCAGCGTACAAGGTCTTGAGTTTCATACCTCCGTAGGTAATCTCTTCGGGATATGTGATCCCGTATATAGATAACAGGTAATTGACCAAAATCCCGAGGATCGCGCCAACACAGATGCTGCCAAGTGCTATGATGACGACTTCGCAAATGACGAGCCAGAAAATTTGTACCGGTTTCGTACCAACAGCCTTCAGCACACCATACTCACGCGTCCGCTCCAACACGGACATCAGCACTGTATTAAGAACACCGATAGCGACAATCAGCATAATTACCAAACGCGCAACCGCATCCCCTTGTTGGTCGGTTTGCATGGCGCGATAGAAGGATTTGGCGACCTGCTGCCACGGTGCAACATCAAGCGTTGAATCGTTGAGTTGTGTTTCAATTGTGCTCGTAATTTTATCGACCTGGTTGATGTTTGACACAATCACAACAATCTCATGGACGCGTTCTTCAAGCACAAGTAATTCTTGAGCATCTTCAATGTGCAGATAACACGCTACGCGATCTGTTATATCGTCACCACTCTCTGCGATGCCAACGATTTTATACACGTCATTTGCAATCGAACCGTCAGCACCTTGTGAAACGATTACAATTTCACTACCAACTGTCGCAGACACAATCTTCGCCAAACCTTTCCCAATAACCGCTTCATGCGATGGTGTTTCTGTGAGTGTGCTGCCTTCAACAACTTTTTGGTCAAAACGAGTTGCTGCGGTTTCACGTGTCACATCAACCCCTATGATTTGTACAGCTGTGCTCTTTTCATCGACGGAACCGAGTCCTGCCCCGTAGACCCGCGGTGCCCACGCTTCAACGCCTGCAACGCTCTGAATTGCTTCACCCACGGCAGGGACGTTGGCAACAGTTTTGTAAAGCGAGGGTTTATCGAGATACCCTTCGCGATGCACCTGAATATGCCCAATACGGTTTCGGGTGAACATCGTGATAATGTTCCCGTAGGCACCGTCAGACAAACCGATAGTTAGCGATACGAGCGTAAAACCGACGATCATTGCGAGTGCTGTTAGAATTGTCCGCCGCTTTTGACGGAAGATATTACGAAACGCAATCTTAAGTATCATAATCGTAGGCGCACTCCGTGTACCATCCATCTATCTTCTTCTCTGAAGATTTCGACGCGTGAAAATCTGATCATCAATCTCCGAATCGAATGTCGCATTCAGCCATCGGACAACCGTTTTGTGCCCTTCTTTGTTC
>RKRO01000012.1 GCA_007571355.1 Candidatus Poribacteria bacterium
TGTTCAGCATTTTCCATAGAAAAACTTTCTACAGCGTTCTCCATCTGTAGGAGAAGCCGATAAGAGGCATAGTGATGACGGACAGTGGAAGTGTATATCCCGATTTTCAAAGCCACTTCTTTAAACGTCCACCCTTGTTCATCTATGAGTCTGCCGATGTACCGGTTTTTTTTCTAGAGAAGACCAATTTTTAATGCTGGCGATATGCTGAAAGCCTTGAAATGCCTCAAGTGCTTCACGAGTTGGAACCTGAATATAAGGAACTCTGTCGAAGAGCTCTGCAGGAGCTGTTCCGTTTTCGATAAGTAATTTCCACTTTTTTGAAGATGGATTTCCGTTAATAGCCCGTCGAAGGTAGATTAGAGCAGCAAGCCTCCGATTCCCATCAACAACAATAAGACGTTTATTTTCTTTTAATTCTTCTTCTACAACTAACAATGCCTCATGTTGCCAAAAACCGTTTTGCAGATAGGATCCAGCGAGTTCGTCAAGAACCCAGTTACGCATCAAATCCAAGACTTCTTCTTGGGCAAGTTCCGCGTCGACATAAGAGCGACCCAACCTCGGGTTCTTATGATCAAGGTAAAGCTCATCTAGTGTTGCGTATCGAATTTCTGTACTTATGTTCATGTTTCCTCTCAGTCTATCCTGCCGCCAACTCACAAACTACATTTTTTTTAGATGGCAAGGTAAAACTCGTTATTAAAAACCTTCGAGCTTCATACTCATACAACTCCGCCCATGTACAGAAACATGGCTCGATAGCACGTGAAAAAGTACTTTTTACGGAATGATTGAAGACAGCTCGTAATATCTTAACAATTTTCGCTGGCTAAAGAGTGCCACTCTTATAGGTATGCCAGCACCAGTCTACCGATAGCATCCGGTGGACAGGACACGTGCTAGGATGCACGCGATGCTATTCCTGTCCAACTGACACTTTAACTATATCACATTTTTGAGAAAATGCCAAATCTTTTTTGCCATTGTTTGTTAACAAAGTATTTTCTAGAAAACCTCTGTGGCGATAAGGGCGGTATCTGGAACTTTCCGGATATTTACTGTAACTTTTTCGCGTCTTGGACTGCCATCAGCGTTTCTAAAACCCCTCTGGAATGAACCACCACATTGACTCAGTGTTCCAGTCTCAAAACAGACAAAGTGGATTTCTGATAAGATAAATTCTGTTTTACGCCTTCTCGACATCGCCCCTCTGTTTATCCTATTCACTTCATATTTGCTGATCCCCTCTTTCAGTTCATCATGCCATCTTTTAAAGGTTCTTTCTTCATCGTTGTATTCTACCTCACCGATTGCGAGAATCACTCCGTAGTAACCGTAATCACTTATCGTGTTTACTATGGCTTCGGTGTCGTTTGTAATAACTGTGTGGTTTGTTGTATTGGCTGCGTGCGTCTTAAAATCCCATGAAATTTCACAAAATGCATCAAATTCCGTTCTGCCGTATTTCTTGCCGGGCATGTCAATTATGTCATCAAAATGTTTTTGACACAAAAACTCAAAGTAAAATCCCATCCACTCCATCTGCCGCCACTGTTTGGAACCGGCATTCTTCATTTCAAGAATAGAGTTTCTACCGTCCCATATCTTAGGTATACTTCGTGAGGCAATTTTCAATTTTTCAACTGTATCAACTATCCTTTGGTTTATCATAATAAGATTACGCCTCCTCATTAAACAGATTCCAGACAGGTTCTTCCTTTGTTTTCTGAATTAAGTACTTTCCTGATTCAAGTCGGTCCAAGGCGAATTCATAATACGCTGGCACAATCTCAAAACCTATGTAATGCCGTTCCTTCATTTTACTGACGACGGCGACCTGTCCAGAGCCTAAAAACGGATCCAAAACAACATCGCCTTTTTCGCTGGAATAATCAAGGATTTTCTCAATGAGTTCTGCTGGCAATTTCGTTGGCGTTTTGATTGCACCTTGCCAATATTCTCTCTTGATTTCCCAGACATCCTCTTTGTCCTTGTAGTGTGCCGACCCGCCGTTTTCAGTCTTGGCATCCTTATCAAATCGGCAATAGGGATAAAATTTTCGTTTCTTATCATTTTTACACAAAAAAAGGCAGTGGTAGTGAGAGGTTACATACTTACGCTTCGTCACAACACCAAACTGATATTTCCAAATGAGGTGATTGACAGTCGTGAGCTTGCACTGATCAATTGCTATCAGAAGGTCCTTTAGATAATTCCAACCGGAGAAGATGTACATACTACCAGAATCCTTTAGGACTCCTGTTGCAGCGGAAAGCCAGTCAAGTGTAAAAGCGAGATAGTCCCTTCCTTCAATTTCGTTGTAACCTTGAAGGACACGATCCCCTTTTCTGTTATAGTTATGGCGAGTCGCTTTGAAATCAATGGCAAAGGGCGGATCCGTTATGATGAGGTCAACACATTCCTCTGGCATTTCGGACATCAACTTAATACAGTCACCCTGTTTGATGATATCTATGTATTCAGGATGTTTCTTCATATTCCCACCGCTCTGTCCCGGGGAGTTGTGCCGTGTTGAGCGAAACGTATTCGCCACCGAGTTGTTTGATAAATTTCAATCGTACTTCGCTGAGTTCACTGAATTGACCTAAACCGAGACGCATCTTCCGAGCCATAACCTTTTCCTTTATAGAATTCAAAATTGCTTGTCAGTATCTAATAGAATAGTGACGGGCCCGTCGTTAATGAGTGCCACCTCCATCATCGCTTGAAAGATACCGCCTTGCGTTGGGATATTTTGTTGTTTGAGAATAGCGATGAACTGTTCATAAAGCGTGTTTGCGACTTCTGGACGGGCAGCGTTGATAAAACTCGGTCTCCGTCCTTTACGGCAATCGCCGTAGAGTGTAAATTGCGAAACAACGAGCGCAGCACCACCTGTATCAAGCAGTGAAAGATTCATCTTGCCTGCTTCATCTTCAAAGATACGCAGGTTGGCGACTTTATTGGCAATATATTCCAGTTCGGTTGTGGTATCGTCGTGGGCAACACCGAGAAAGACAAGCACACCTGCCCCAATCTCAGAAACGAGTTTACCGTCCACTGTAACACTTGCAGATTTTACGCGTTGGATGACTGCCCTCATCTTTTTAATTTTTCCTTGATAGTTTTCAATTTTTATCGCTAAAACAGCAAATTTCCGCCTTGAAGAGCCTGTGCTTGTTCGCCGCCGAAGGTCAAGCTAAACTGGAATCCGGGACGATTATTGAATCCGAGTTGGAAAGCGAGCGTGTTTGTAACCTCATAACGGAGTGTAAGACCGAGGAGGTTCGTCAGGTGCACACCTGCATACGGAAGTTCGCGCGCGAAGTCAGCCACTAACCACATATTATCTGAAACTGCAACCTCAGCTCCTACCTGCCAATTGAGTGTAAAAAAGTCGGTCGTTTTCAGCGATTTCGAGGTCAAAAAGACCCCGACACCCGCATGAACTTTGAAAAGGCTACCGAATCTTTGCGTGCCTACCAGATAGGTATTAACACCCATAAATGGAAAACCATCCGCAGGGCTGTGGTCAAGGAACTCATTATCTGAGTTGAGCCGGTCGTCGGCAGTGAACCCGAACTGTACGTCTCCACCAACAGAGATGCTTGGGAAATTATCGTTCCGCTCAGGTTTGATGTTATACTTGAGACCGATAACACCGTCAAACAAGGGTTGATCGTAGACACGGCGGTTGCTACTTGGGTCTTCCTCATTTTCTGTATCGGTATTGTAGAAATCGAGAACAGATTTCCGCACGCCACCTGTCGAAAATGTGCCACCGAGCAAGAGGTCCAGTTCGTCGTTTAAACCGTAAGCGAATCTGATGGGTATAAAAAAGGTTTCAATCTCGAGTGCTACCCTGTGCAGTTCCTCGAAGCCACCGATGTCTACATTTTGGCGGTGATCTGGTTGGAGATCAACTTTCGCGTATTGCAGGAGTCCAAATGTGGTACTGGAACCGCCTTTGCCGATGGGTTCCGCGGTCTGAATACTATTCAGCTGGGAGATCGCTGGCAATTGCGCTGAGAGCGGTAGTGCTGTACCAATGAGAAGTAGGCCCCAAATCATACAGATTGAGATTTGTCGGATGTGCTGCCGCTTTCTTGGGGTGTAATTTGTCAGCCAAAAGTTTGGGGCAGAAAAATTAGCGTGCATAGATATATCCTTTACGGTTATATTGTTATTTTTCAAGTCTTTTGCGAAATTATTGTAATCGTTATTGTGATCGTGCTTCTACGAGCGCACTTTCGTCCCGTCGCCCATCGGGCCCTGGTGTGTTGTCAAAAGCAGTGATGTAATACTTTTTGAATAACAGGTCTTGTCCGACGAGAATCGGATCTTCACCGATAATTGTCCATGTACGATCCTTTGTTCCAGGCGACGGACGCGTGAGTAAATTGCCTTCGGCATCTCTGGTATAGAGTTGGTAACCGGCGAGGTCTCGTTCCGTGTTCGGTGTCCATGAGATGATAGCATCGTACTTCAAGTTCGCGAGGGAACGCGGTCGGTAAATAACCCGGACATTTTTCGGAGGTGCCGGTGGCAGGTTCGGCGCAGCTGCCGTAATTGCAGTAAATGCCTCTGCCCCAAATTGGTCAACCCCAGCGATACGATATACCTTTCGGGTCCCGTCAGTTTCAAAGTCATTATCAAAATAGTAGCGTTGATCCCGTTTCGGCTCAGCGATCAGTTTGAACTGAAGCGGTTTGTCGTCTCCCCTGTCTGGTGCAGCGTAGACTCGGAAAACGGAAAAATCGTGAGGGAACTCATACCCCTCCCAAAAGAGTTTAATCGTAAGGTCGGTTGGGTCGCCGAGCGTTACTGTGGGCGTAGGCGGTGGAATACTCGGTGTGGCGAGTGCCGTCTTCCAGATACGGCGTGGCTCTGCGCCCTCAACTGGTGGATTCGCCGGATCGGGGGTCTCAATACCGTTGATATCAACAAAGGTAATGCGATATTCATAATCGAGTTTCCGTCCAGCGGCATCACGCCGGTCGTTTTCGAGATTTTGGGTGTCAATAAACTCGTTCGCAGGGGCATCCACGGATCCGACGAACTCGAACGGTGTATCCGTTCCACTTACAGCGCGTCTGTAGATACGGTACGCTTTGATACCTTCCTGCCCTGTATCGTTCCATGTGACCCGTACCTGCTTATCTCCGGCGTAGAGCGTGAGACCGTCTGGCGCACCAGCGGTGCGCAGGTTTTCTGGATCGAGCGGATTCGCGAAGTCTTCACTGTTTGTACAAGCATAGAAACCGGTAACAGTGAAGAGCAGAAGAAGACTCAGCGTGCTAACTTTGCAGTTGAATACAGTGTGGAATCGACACATTATTTTTACTCCTCAAAACAATAGATTGTGACCCTGTCGTCATCAAAGTCCGATGTTGTCTCGTGAATCGGTTGAAACGAAACCTAAAAAAAGTGCTGAAATCTCAGGCTTGCGCGCTGGCTTTGGAAGTCATAGTGCGGCAGCAATTGGAACGAGGCATTTGGAAATAGCAGCCCCGCGCTCCCAGAAAAGTGATCCGTGAAACCAACTTTTGCCGCACGTGGAGGTGTCCGATCAGTTTGCCAGTGGCGCAAAGTGGAGATGGCACCTTCTACAGATTCGGATGCCTCCGATGGGTTGTCAAGTTGACTATAGATTGAGAAAAGTACGGCAAGCCCAACACATCCGAGACCGACACGCGACGTGATCGTGCTGGCGTTTCGCCTGACAAGGAAAGCGTCCTTGTGTGTTTGAATGTCCGCTTGGGTTGCAGCATTGAGATAGGTGTCGTAACGCGCTTGGGCGGCGGATTTGAGAAAAGTGCCACCGAGATACAACCCCATGCCAGAGGTGAAGAGCGCAATCGACAGCACGCGAGACCGGCGCGCCGCATCCGCAGATTGAGTCGTTAATACAAAAACGAGAAGGCAACTGCTTATGAGTGCGATCGACTTTTGAATTCGATTATGACGCTTCATATCAAGTACATTCCTTTTACGAGAGATCTATTTCTATAAAGTTTACCGCATTTTTTTTGAAAAGTCAACGCTTTTTGCAGTCGAACAGTAGAACGGTTTTCAGTTATGAATTTGTGGAGACCGATGCGTATACCTCTTATAAGCGATAAAAATAAGCGCACGGATAATTTTTTCGTCTAAATATCTGTTTAGAAAAATCAACAGTGAAATTAAAGAGAACCTTTTCACAGTCGAATCTGTCTTAAATTTCAAACGAGATGTCTATACCAAATTCCAAAAAAATATGCGTAGAAAATTGAAGACAACGGAGGCGAAATAGATGAAAATTGCTACTCTTTGGGGCAGTGTCATTACAAAACTCGGAATCGGTTGTGTTGTATGCCTATTCCTTGGGATTGCTGTACTGCTCTATGCACAAGAACGAACAAGACCCGGGTTTATCGGGACAAGTTCTGAGATGGATGCCCCTCAGATGAGAGGGATGGATGCTGCCAGAATGCAGGGGATGGCGAACGCACCAGGACAGGCACAACCCCAGCAGAATAGGGCTTGGGGTCGTCAAAACCGTGGCGGCGATGTTGATTTCGGAGAAAATGCAGCGTTTTACAAGACGATTATTGACAACAATATCTTCCGTCCGCTGGGGTGGACACCGCCGAAAAACGAACCCTCGTATAGTTTGGTCGCCACCGCCGTTGATCAGAACGGAGCCATCACACAAGCGACACTGCTGGAACGAAGGTCTAATCGATATCACTTTGTCACCATCGGCACAAAACTCGATGATATGACAGTAAAAGACATCCAAGCCAGAAAAGTAACTTTTGACAAAGCAGGCGAAACGGTGACACTCAGAACC